>JBBPIG010000010.1 GCA_038040445.1 Acidobacteriota bacterium
GCAGTCCAAATACGCGGTCGCCCGATAGTGTCCTAGTCGACCAACACAAGATTAGTACACTACCCCTTACTTCCGAGTTGGCGCGCTCCTTGCAAGATTTGGTACAATGCTCCCGGCAGCAAAAGAACTGCCATCTCTTCTCCAAGAGTGAGCGGAATGGTAGAGGGCGAGCCGATGTGCAACGACTCGCCCTCATTTTTTGGCTGTGGCTGTCGGACACGCTACTCGAACCTCCGCCGGAAAGATCTTCTCGAGGAACTCAACTATGAAAATCAACAAGCTTCTCAGTGCGCTATTCATCGCCCTTTTCGCGGCATCAAGCTTCACTCTGGTGAGCGCCGACGAAGGCATGTGGACCTTCAATAATGTGCCCAAAGCTGAGATCAAGAAGAAGTATGGCTTCGAAGTCACCGATGCCTGGCTCAAAAAGGTGCAGCTCGCTTCGGTGCGTTTCAATAGCGGCGGGTCGGGTTCGTTCGTATCAGCGGACGGACTGGTGCTCACCAACCATCACATCGCCGGTGACGTGCTGCAAAAGATCAGCACCGCGGAGAATGATTACAACAAGGAAGGGTTTTATGCGCGCACGCGCGATCAAGAGGTCAAGGCGCCCGACCTCGAGCTGAATCAATTGATCAGCATAGAAGACGTGACCGAGCGCGTTACTTCCGCGGTCAAGCCGGGCGCGTCTCCCGCTGAAGCTAACGCTGCACGCCGCGCCGCTATCGCCAACATCGAGAAGGAATCGACCGAGAAAACAGGCTTGCGCAGCGACGTAATTACGCTTTATCAAGGCGGGCAATACAATCTTTACCGCTACAAAAAGTACACCGACGTGAGGCTGGTGTTCGCGCCGGAATTTGCGATCGCGTTCTTCGGCGGCGATCCCGATAACTTCATGTTTCCGCGCTACGACCTTGATATGGCGCTCTTCCGCGTCTATGAAAACGACAAGCCTCTCAAGGTTGAGAACTACTTCAAGTGGTCAAAGGAAGGCGCGAAGGAAGGCGATCTCGTCTTCGTACCCGGCAATCCCGGCTCGACCGCTCGATTGAATACGGTGGCGCATCTCGAGTATCTTCGGGACAACGGCCTTCCGTTCGTAGTCAAGATTCTCAACCGCGAGCACGAGGTATTGGGCCGGTACAGGTCACTGGGCGAGGAGCAGTCGCGCCGCGCACAGGAAGACTTCTTCAGCGTCGAGAACAGCCTCAAGGCCCTGACCGGCGAGCTCGAGGGGTTGCAGGACAAGACACTAATCGCAAAGAAGGCAAAAGCAGAAGAGGCGCTTCGCCGCACGATCGCCGCCAACCCGAAGAAGCAAAAGGAATACGGCGATGCTTGGGACAACATCGCGAAAGGACGCGCCGGCCTTAAGAGTTACTACAGGCATTACTCGCTGATTGGAAACGGAGCGGCCTTCAACTCCGACCTGTTCGCTAAGGCCCGCGCGCTGGTTCGGCTCGCCGCTGAAAGCTCCAAGCCAAACGCCGAACGGCTGCCCGAGTACACCGATGCGCGTCGAGCCTCGCTCGAGTTGAGTTTGTATTCGCCCGCTCCGATCTATGACGATCTCGAGAAAGTAAAACTCGCGGACTCTCTCGCGTTCATGCGCGACGAGTTAGGCGCGGATGACTCAGCCGTCAAGAGCGTGCTTGGAGGCAAATCGCCTGAGGCGCGAGCCGCGGAGTTGATAGACGGAACGAAGCTCAAGGACGTCGCCTATCGCAAACAACTCGGAGTGGGCGGCGTCAAGGCGATCGAAGAATCGACTGACCCGATGATCGTGCTCGCGCGTTCGATCGACGGCGAGGCGCGCACAATGCGCAAGCGCTACGAGACCGAAGTTCAAGCGAACGAGCGTGCGAACTACGCCAAGGTCTCGCGAGCGCTGTTCGACATCGAGGGCACGAAGCTCTATCCGGACGCAACCTTCACGCTGCGGCTCTCATACGGCGCGGTGAAGGGCTACCAGGAGAACGGCAAGCACGTGCCTGCGTTCACCAACTTCGCTGGGCTTTATAAGAGATCCGTTGAGCGCGGCAACAAGTTTCCTTTTGAGCTGCCCCGCCGTTGGATAGACAAGAAATCGGCGTTGACCTTGAACACATCGTTCAACTTCGTTTCGACGAACGATATCATTGGCGGGAACTCCGGCTCTCCGGTGATCAACAGAAACGCCGAGCTGGTCGGTCTCATTTTCGATGGCAACATTCAGTCTCTGGTAGGCAATTTCGTTTTTGACGAGACGCAGAACCGAGCGGTGTCCGTCGACTCGCGGGCAATGCTCGAAGCGCTGCGTAAGGTTTACGGCGCAAAGGAAGCGGCCGACGAGCTAACGAAGTAGAGATAGCAAGACGTGCGCGGCGGTTACTGAATTTTTCCGCCGCGCATCTTGATTTAGTGCCGAGGGAATCGCTTATTTGTTGACCTGCTTGACGGCTCGCGACGGGCCATAGTCTCCCTTCGAAATCTTACCCCACTAAGCGGCATTGCGATTGCTGTTTCATCCTAATGAGTTTGATTGGATCACGATATCAGCCCAAATCGTCGGAGGAGGTAAGCAGACGTATGGTCTGTGTTGCAGTTTGTATGGATTTCGGGCAAGCGAAAAGGAGGTGCAGCTATGATAAAGAGGGTTTTCGGAATTGCGATTATGCTCGGGCTAGCGGCTTCAACGCCGGTGTCGGGAGCTAAAACTCAACAGGAGGGAAGCGTTCGCAACTACGGCTTCACTGAAAGTATTCGCAAGAAGCTGGCGACGTTACCCTACTACGGAGTATTCGACAACCTTGCGTTCGAACTCAACGGCAACACGGTCGTCCTTTCTGGACAAGTCATTCGCCCAACTACGCGTAAAGAGGCGGAGCGGCGCATCGCAAGGATGGAAGGAGTCGACCGCGTAATAAACAAGATAGAAGTGCTACCGCCGTCTTCCTTTGACGACTCGATCAGGCGACGGGTCTATAACGCCGTCTTTCGAACGGGCGGGTTACACAGATACGCGATGGGCGCGAATCCAAGTATCCACATTGTCGTGAATCGGGGTCGCGTCACTCTCGAGGGTGTTGTCTCGAACAAGATGGACAGCCAGCTCGCCTACATGGCGGCCAATGGTGTGCCCGGCGTTTTCTCGGTAACCAATAACTTACGCGTCGGCAGCGAAGGCTAGTGAACACGAGGGGAGTGGAGTGCGGCGGCATGTCGCACTCCCACCGATTATTCGTCTGATACCTTGACCAACTGTTTTCCGACGTTGCCGCCTTTCAACATAGCCATGAAGGCGCGCGCCGTATTCTCGATCCCGTGTTCGATGTCTTCCTTGTATTTCAACTTTCCTTCCTTGAGCCATTGAGCCAGTTGCTTCAGACCTTCCGGATATTTGTCGGCGAACTGAAAAACCAGGAACCCTTCCGCCCTGGCCTGCCTGACCAGCAGCATCGTTAGAATCAATCGCGGCCCCATCTCAGGCTTCTCGAGATTGTATTGCGAGATCTGACCGCAGATCGAAATCCTTGCCCTGGTGTTGATCAATCTGAACACCGCATCGGTGATCGCGCCTCCGACGTTGTCAAAGTAGACATCGACTCCGCCGGGACAAAGCTCGCGTAGCTTCTCGTAGTAATCGCTCACGGTCTTGTAGTTGAACGCTCCATCGAAGCCAAGCTCATCAGTGAGATAACTGATCTTGTCATCCGCGCCGGCGGTTCCAATCGCACGGCAGCCTTTGATCTTCGCGATCTGACCGACTAGCGAGCCCACAGCTCCGGCTGCGCCGGAGACGACGACGGTTTCTCCCGGTTTCGGATTGCAGATCTCCAACAACCCGAAATAAGCAGTCAGACCAGGCATGCCCAGCACCCCGAGCGCAGTCGAGATAGGCGCGAGAGCCGGATCAATTTTCCTGACTCCCTGCCCGTTCGAGACGGAGTAGTCCTGCCAGCCAAAAGACATTCCCTCGACGATGTCTCCCTCCTGGAATGAGGAATTGTTGGATTTGACAACCCTGCCAACTGCGCCGCCTCCCATCACTTCGCCGATTTGTACCGGCGGAGCGTATGACTTAACATCGTTCATCCGGCCACGCATGTAAGGATCGACCGAAAGGTAAATCGTGCGCACGAGAAACTGTCCATCTCCCGCGGTCGGGATTGGAGTCTCGACTAGCTTGAAATCAGAGTCTTTCGGAAATCCAACGGGCCTTGCCGCGAGTAGTATCTGTCTGTTCATCGTTGACATAGGAGCTTCTCCTTTTTATCTATGAACGTTTCACCGCAGGGACGGATATGAGCGGGAGGTCTATCTCCTCAGCGTTCGTCTGCGGTAAAGCACTTCCCTTCACAACGCAATCGCTACTGGAACAGGTCCTTCAGCGTGACTGGCGATTTGGACTCCGAAGACTTCAAGAACGTCACCAAATCCAAAAGCTGTTTTATCGTGTAGATCGAGGCGTAGTCTTTCGGCATAGCCGATTCGTCTACGCTCTCAACTCTGACAACATCGGTTTTCTGAACTGTGCGCAGAACAGCAGGCAGCTCGGTCGTATCGTAAACTCGAATCGAGTCTGTGTCTTCCTCTTTCTTGACGCCGATGATCTTGTCGCCATTCCTCAGCGTGAGAGCGACGGGCGCGTAGCGCGAGTCTTTGTTTTCGCGCACGAGAATGACGTTGAAGAATATTTCTTTCGCCGATCTGTTTCCGAGCTTCGATAGGTCGGGACCGATCGGCGTTCCTTCCCCGGCGAATGAATGACACAAATGGCAGCTCTTTGCTCGAGCCGAATCGAAAAACAGAGCCTTCCCGGCTTGCACATCCCCGGCCAGTGACGAGGATGCGGTAGCCGCAGCAGGTTTTACTGAGACTGTCGATGACGGTGATGCCGGCTTATCGGCAACCGGAGCGCCGGACGCCGCCGCGGCTGACTTAGCATCCGACATTATGAACGCGACCAGCTTCCAAATCCGTTCTTCTGACAACTCCGATTTGAAACTCAGCATCCCGGTGCCGGGAATTCCGTTCGAGATGGTCTTGAACAAGTATGCCGATTCGAGCCCTTTGCCGCGCAGCCGAGGCGCTCCGCCCCCAACGCCGCCAGTCCCGTGACAGTATGCGTTGCCGCACGAGGGCGCGAATAACTTCGCGCCTTCTGCAATGAACTGCGGGTCTTTGAGCTTCTCTTCTCGCTGCACCCCTACTGATGCAAAGGCCGCGAGTTGAAGGTATCTTCCGGCAGGTATGGCGAACGCAATAACGCCGACATAGAAGAGAACCATACATCGACGCAGATGCACACTGATAAGAAGGCGCGCGCATTCGAGTCGCTCGGCGTTCATCTAGTGCTTCCCTTTCGGCATTCATCGGCGCTCTGGCAATGCAAACACAAACAGGGCCGAACCCCCGGGCCAGCCCGCTGCCTCGGGCCAGGTCGCCGGCATGCCGCTCACGAATATCGACCCCAACCCTGAGGGCACGGCTACGTATTGGCGGCCTTTGACTGAGTAGGTGATAGGTCCGCCGCGATGACCCGAACCCGTGTTGAACGACCAGAGCTGCTTGCCGTTCTTTGCATCAAACGCAAGGAAACGACCTTCGACGTCGCCGGTAAAAAGAACGTCGCCGCCCGTGACTAGCAATGATGAAAGGATTGGATACTTGAATGGAACGCTCCACTTCTTCTGCCCGGTCAGCGGATCAAAAGCGTCAAGGTGCGCGCGAATCTTTCCGTCAGGCGGCGGCTTCACATCGACGTTGCCCGCGACGAACGGCCTGCCTTCGCGAGCCTCTTGTGGGTGCACAGTTATGTTAGCGCACCACTCGATCCCGTCGTTGTACAACAGACCAGTGCGCGGGCTGTAAGACGAGTGATTCCAGCTTCGCCCTCCGCCCCAGTTCGGACAAATGAGATTCGGCTTTCCGATCTCGGGCTCGTTGCGGCCGATCAACTTCCCCTCTTTGTCGATGCTCTTGACCCAGGTGATCGTGTCCACGTACGGCCAGGCGTTGATGAACTTCCCGGTGACGCGATCGAGCACCCACACGAAGCCGCTCTTGTTCGGATGCACCAGAAGCTTCTCGGTCTTGCCGTTGCGCGTGATATCGATCAGCACCGACTCGTAAGCTGAATCGAAGTCCCAGGCGTCATGAGGGATCTCCTGGTAATACCACTTGAGTTTTCCCGTGTCGGCGTCAATCGCAACGATGCAGTTCGTGTACAGATTGTCGCCGGGCCGCACTGAGTTGTCGAAATCCGACGACGGGTTACCGATTCCCCAAAAGATCAAGTTCTGCGCGGGGTCGTAAGAACCAGTCAGCCACGTAGAACCGCCTCCGTACTTCCACATCTCGGTCCCGCCCCAGCTCTCGTGCCCAGGCTCTCCCGGCCCCGGTATAGTGTAGAAGCGCCACGCAAGCCTGCCGGTCTTCGCGTTGAACGCGTTGATGTAGCCGCGATGCGCGCTGTCGCCCCCGGTGCCGCCGACGATGAGCTTGTCTTTGACTAGAAAAGGAGCGCCGTTGATATTGCAGCCGCATTTCTTGACGTCTTCGACTTCGACGTTCCACACCTCTTTGCCGGTCTTCGCGTCGAGCGCGACTACGTGGTTATCCATCGTGCCAAAGAAAACCAAACCGTAGCCGACGGCAACGCCGCGATTGAACTTGCCATACGGCGAAAAGAAATCACGCGGGACTTTGTAGTTGTATGTCCACAGCCGCTCTCCGGTGTCCGCGCTCAAAGCAAAGACTCGGTTCTCGCTGGCGATCAAATACATGATTCCATCGACGACAATCGGCGTCGCGTTGAGTCCGCCCTCGACTTTTCCGGTTTGAAACACCCAGACCGGCACGAGATTCTTGACGTTGTCGGCGCGTATTTGATCGAGCGAGCTGTAACGCCACGCGTCGTAAGCCCCGAAGTAAGTGGCCCAGTTTTGCGGCTCCTTGCGCGCGTTGACCAACCGCTCGCCGGTCAATTCACTGTTGCCGTCCTGAGCACGCGCTTGCCCGAATGCTGTGAGCACCGCGATGAAAGCTACCGCGACTAAACTGGGCCGAGTTAGCTGAGACTTTTTCCAGTCGTTCATGACGACACTCCTTCATTTGCGGCGAACGTTTCGGAATCGCGCGAGATACTATCGCACACGAGCACCGACAACAAGCAGACGAGGAGAGAAACGAGAAGTCAACTTGATTGCACCGGCACGAAGGCGTTAAATAGTCGGCGTGCCCAACTCCGACCTGGCTCCGTGGCGCGCAACAATGCGGACTGGCTTGAACCTCAACCCTGGTGACAAGGGCACTCGGTGGGGCGGCTGTCGCTTAAAACGAGTGCGGCGACAGTTCAGACAAAGCCCTTTGGTTTAGCACTCACTTGAACAAACCAGGAGGATTTATGAAAGAGAAACGCATACTCATTGGTTCGCTTGTCGGCGCCTTGCTGACATTAAGCATCGTCGTTTTCGCTCAAGTCAGTCGTCCGTACCGTGACGGTTCGGTGTGGAATGTGGCATTTATCAGAATGAAGCCGGGAATGGAGACGGCTTATCTGAACTACATTGCTACCGACTGGAAAAGGAATCAGGAGGCGACGAAAAAAGAAGGGCTAATCCTCTCCTACAAGGTTTTGACGACTGAAGGTCACACTCCGGGCGACTGGAACATAATGCTGATGACCGAGTACAAAAACATGGCGACGATGGAAGCCAACGAAGCTAAGGCAGATGCTTTAGCTCAAAAGGTAATTGGCGACGACCAAAAACAGATCCAAGGGTACAAAGACCGCCTTGAAATTCGGGAGGTGATGGGCGACAGGCTTGCGCGGGAAATTGTTTTAGAACCACGACGTTAATGGTTTCATTTGTCGGCGCGGCTGGCGACTCCGGTTAAAACACAACACCGCCCAACGAGTCATTGGACGCGAGCGCGAGACAGCTTGCTTCTCATCAACCCTGCGTGGTTGATTTGCGGCTTGTGCACGTTTTGTTTCGCGCCCGCGTCAACTCCGACGTTATGCGGTGCACCGCAGTCGCACTGGCCAGCAAACCAGACATGGAACTGTTCTTTGCCAAAGATTCGTCACAGAAACCCAATCGAGCCGATATGGGTGTCGTGATCAACTTTGGCGGTTGTATTCGTTGCTGAAGATTAACTCAAGCCACTCCGAGCGGCGATCGATGAAATATGTAGACAATCAGGCATTCCTGATGGCGTAGAGCTTTGGAAGCGTGAGAAATTCGCTTCGCGCGCTCCGGTGCAAGCCCTTAGGTCGCGTCTTCAAGGAGCGACAACTTCACAGAAAAGCTATCCACTGACAATCCGAAGTGGAAAACTCTTATCGGTATAACACTCTGTAGCCTTGTTGTTTCTGTGATCTGCTCGGTGTCCTCAATGCTACAATGCGCCAACTACATAAGAACTGCTGGAAGAATTGGTTCGCTTGAAACAGGCGTGAAAGATTTCATATACTATGCTGCATTAGTATTATTTGTCATAGGCATTTTTAGCTTAGTTGTTTTTGCCCTCAGAAACCTCTATTGAGGCGTTCGTACCTAAACTCGGAATTGGAGGCGTCGTGCTCAAGATAGGGGATACGATTGAGATCGTAAGAAGGTGTATTCTGGCGATTGCAGGAAAAGCTCCCGAGTCGGATGATCAGACGCTCAGCGAAGTCGGAATCACGACCGCAGATGACCTAGAACTGTTGAAGCGCTGCATTGTAGACAACGGAGTTAAACGATTTAAGTTTAGAGTCAACCTCAATCGCCTTAATGCTGTCGATTCAGATTGGAAAATTAGGGAAGTAAGCCAATTGATACAAAACTCCGCCGAGCCTTTTGAATAATGTATAGAGTAACCTCATACGAAGAGTGCATAACGCGCTGGAGTACGAACAGGCCGCGGTCGTTCGGCAGGCACCTTTTACGCTCCGCACTTCCGTATCAGCCGGTCAGGCGCCGTTTGCGGCGCACCTCCTAGAGCTGCATTCATCGCGAAGAAAGGAGTGCTATACTCTGGCCAAGAACTTGGAGATAGGCCATGAACTTGCACGAGTTGTCCACAGACAAGCGCAACGAAATCTTGCTAATCGCGGCGCGGCACGGCGCGCGCAACGTGCGCATCTTCGGCTCGGTTGCGCGCACTGAAGCGGGACGTGACAGCGATGTGGATGTGCTGGTAGATCTGGAGCCGGGGAGAAGCTTATTAGATCTTGGCGGCCTCTTGATGGAGTTGCAGGATCTGTTCGGCTGCCGCGTGGACGTCGTGACCGAGCAGGGATTGCGCCCGCGCATTCGAGAGCGCGTGCTGCGCGAGGCAGTCACGCTATGAGAGAAGAAACAGGAAACAGGGCGCGAAATTGATGTCAAAAAGGGCGTCGTGGGCTCGTTCTGCAAGAAGAGATTACTGGTGGCACGTCTACATAACTCTGTCGCTCTTGCAATAGAACCTCCGCAGTAAATCGTCTACATCCTTCTTTCCTATCGCTTCAAACACAACCGTCGGAGGAAGACCCAAACCCTCGGCTAGCTTGAGCGCCGTCTCGACGTTCAATGTATTGACTACTGACGAGAGAATTTTCGACAGCAAGCCTTGATCGAATCCGGTTTGCCGGCAGAAATCAACTTGACGCATACCTTTTGTGCGCAGGTTCTCGCTTACCAGGTCAGCAAGCGGGCTGTGGCGCGCATCGCTGTTTGAGCCGCCATTCGAGCTGGCCGTACCTGCTACCCCTTTCGAGACTTCCAAGATTGGCTTAGGCATTTAGGTTCCCCTCTGTCATCATTTTTGTCTTCGTTTTCTCTGTTTGAATGCACATCTTCGTCTCTGACAATGTTCAGTCATGCGTGAACGGGGCGTGAACGGGAACCGCAATGAAACGGCGCCCACCCCGTTAGCGTGCGCCCCGGGATAGGAACGTTACCAAGGAAGTGACGCCAACAACGCTCGATAGCTTGGTAAACGTCTTGAACAGATTCCCGTGAACCACGACAGTATCGCCTGGGCGGAGAAAAGCATTCTCTTCCGGGTTGGCTTTTCCTTTCAGGATCTTCTTCACGTCAGCCCTCAGCACTTGAACACGTCCGTCTTCGAACTGACGAAGAATCGAGACGCTGGTGCTGCCGGTATCGAGTATCCCTCCGGCGAGTGTAATTGCATCCAGCACGCGCAAGGGGCGGGTCATCACCATCAGGCCGGGAGTCTTCACGTCACCGAGAACGCCTACTTTCGCGCTTTGAGCTTCAAGCAGCGCTAGCGTGAGGCGCGGCTCCTTGATGAACTCGGCCGCCCCGTTGGTGAGATGCTCCTGAAGCTGCGGCAAAGTCTTGCCGACGACAGTGATGTCGCCCATGAGCGGGAAATAGACTCGCCCGACTGGTGATACCGTGACCCTTTGGACAGAGTCTTCGGGATGCTTGTCGATGTAGATCGCGATGATGTCGCCCGGGCCAAGGCGGTACGAGTTGTAGAAGCTGCGATAGATCGCATTTATCTGCGATTGGATCGCCGCCTCGTCGGCGGGGCTGGCGACCTCCCCGGGATTAAGCGTACGCTCGTCAAGCGGCACGCCCTGATAACTCTTCTGGTGGACCGTGCGCGGACGGCTTCCGTCTGCGTTTGCCGATACGGCCTGCGACGTGGTCTGCGCCGCAACGATCGAACCCGCCGCGTACATACTCAACAACGCGCTCAATGTCAGACTAACAATTCTATTTGCCATAGGACTCCTCTTTCTCGTTGCCTTTGCTCTTTGCCCTTTGCTCTCAGGTTCATCGTCCACCGCGGCCGAACATCATGATCTTGAACGTCTCGAACATGATGATCGCGTCCAGCAGCAGCGATTGGTTCTTTATGTAGTAGAGATCGTATCGAAGCTTCTCGACCGAGTCCTCGACCGAAGCGCCGTACGGGTACTTGATCTGCGCCCATCCCGTGAGCCCCGGCTTGACCACGTGCCGCTGCGAATAGTACGGAACGAGATCGGTCAATTGTTCGACGAACATCGGGCGCTCGGGGCGAGGGCCGACGAAATTCATGTTGCCGCGAAGGACGTTCACGAACTGAGGCAGCTCGTCGAACCTCAGCTTGCGAATGATGCGACCGACCCGGGTCACGCGCGGATCGTTTTCCTCGGCCCAGACCGGACCCGATTTGGCTTCCGCTCCAACGCTCATCGATCGAAACTTGATAATCTTGAAATTGCGGCCGTTCTTACTGACGCGCTCCTGTATGTAAAAGACTGGCCCGCGCGATTCAAGCTTCACCGCCAGCGCGGTCAACAGCATTATCGGCAGCGATAACACCAGCCCCACACCGGCGACAGTTACGTTCAAAACCCGGCGAACGTGATAGTCAAGGTCCGAGAGGCGGCTGCCGCGCGAGAAGATCAACCAGGATGGCCGCAACATTTCGCTGGCGATCTTGCCCGTGAGCCGCTCATAGTAGCGCGCGGACTCTTCAACGGCCACGCGGCCGCTCAGCGATAGATTCAACAGCTCTTCGGTTGGGAACTTGCCGCGCCGATCGGCAACGGCTACGACTATGCGATCAACCTGATGCTGTTCGACCAGGCTGCAGATATCTTCAGTCAGTCCTATCACCGATGGATTGATCAAACTCTTGCCTATCAGTTCCGGTTTGTTGTCGACAAATCCTACGATGTGAAAACCGGCATTGCGTCGCTCGAGGGTGGCCCTCGCCAACTCAATCGCCTGGTCACCCGAGCCAAGTATCAATACGCGCTCGCGCACGCCGAACTGCGGATGGCCGGCGCTCCACGCGACAACGAGCCGCCACGCCGGGATGATCGCAAGGATGAGGGCGATGTCTACGAGAAACACCCCACGGCCTAACTGCAACGCGGGCACAATGTAAAACACAATCGAGAGCAACACAGTGGCCACGCCGAGTGCGATAAGCAGGTTGATGATCACTCGGCGATATCTCCGCGTGGCCGGCAGATCGTAAAGGTCGAAAAGGTAGAACGCCAACTGAATCACAACCGTCAGCATCACCAGCTTCATCCAGCCGCGCTGGCTGAAGAGCACGTCCGAACTTTCGCTTCCGAACCGGATGTGTGTCGCAGTCAATGCGGCTGAAAACAACAGCACAGTTTCGGCGATAACCAAGAACAAGCGTCTCATTTCTTCTCCCCGATTGCTCTACCGAACAACCGCAACTCAGGGCCGGGGGCTATCACGTCCATCTCAATTTCCCCTCAGGTCACCTCTTACGGCGGAACCCTCTTCCCAATAGGGATTTCTTCTCGCTCCGGCGATAAGCAACATCTGCCTCCGATTCGCTTAACACCACTCCTAGCCGGCGCTCCTTTGGCACTAGCTTGCGGGCGGCGTTCACCTTTCTGCGATGGGTTTTATTGGCGCGCGCGACAATCACTGCTCCATCGAGGATGGCTGCGAGACGTTGCGTCTCGGACGACTCGAGTATCGAACCCGAGTCAACAACCACTAAATCGAAGAGCCGGGCCAGCTCGGCTATCACATCTTCCAACCGCGATGACATGGCATCGATGGACTGCGCAGCCGCCGGCGCTCCAGGCGTCAGCACATAGAGCCCATTCGGTTCGAGCCGAACCAGCGCGTGCTTCAAATCGCTCGAACCATCGACTAGATTCAGCCAACCTAGCTTCGCATCGATCCCCAACATTTCGCCGATAGACGAAGAAGCGGGGTTTGCTTCGATCAACAACACGCGTCGTTCGGGATGCTTCGCCAGCGACCAGGCGGCACATGTGGCGACCGTGGTCTTGCCTTCGCCTGCTTCAGCGCTGGTGATCAGCAGCGTTTTCAGTTTTCGCTGATGCGCCAGGCTCAGCAGCTTGACGGAGAGGGCACGGTAGCGCTCGACTGCCAAAGAATCCTCACCGGTAAGCGCCGCGAGGTGCGGGTCGATAGCGAACTCGCCGATATTCGAAACAGTGATCGGTTCTTCGAACGTCATTGGTAGGCTTGGTGCTGGGCACTCCGATACTGGGCTGGGCGCCAGAGCAACGGCGGAGCGCGGCTCAAAAGCTGATGCACTCACCGGCACTGGAGCTGCCTCAACCGCTTCCGCTGCGATAGGTGACTCGGCAGATGCGGGGGTCACCAGGTCTTCTGCAAGAACAAAGTTGTCTTCAGAGGTTGGATACGGGTTGACTGAGAAAACTTGCGGCGCGTCTACACGCCGGCCTGGCTGCGCGCTGGGCGGCGCCGGTCGGCCGATCAGACGACCCGCGTCGTCCCATCTCTCTGCTCTCACCAATGCGTTGTAGACTCTTCCCATATCTGACACACGTGATCGAAGCGCGAGCTATGAATTCTTAGAAACGCGCACGCGCGAGAAAAACGTCAACTGAGCCTCCGAATCACTCTCGCTCTCGGAGCGAATAACATATTTTCCGTTGCCGGCAGCGGAAATCGCTTTCGGCTTTCCGGTCGCCGTGTCCGCATCGCGGCGGATGTAGCGCACTTTCGACGGCCCGGCTTGCGCGCTGGCTCCGTTATCGAAAGCAGACTGTTCGCGAGCGCCGCGTTGCCGCGGCTGTATATCTCGTTGGATGACTGCCTCGGCGACGGTCTTGGCAGATCCGATCTCGGTCGAGGTGATGTCGAGCACTTCGACGACGTCCTCGATGATCGCAGCGGTGATCTGTGAACTGCCTTCGCTAAAGCCGGTAAGCAGCGCATTGTCACAAATGTTGTTTATGATTCTAGGTATGCCGCCGGAGAAGCGATGGGCCATCTTGATCGCTTCGGGCTGGAACAGATTTTCGTTTGTGCAGCCGGCGATGCGCAAGCGCCAGCGAATGTATTCGCTAGTCTCGTGCGGGCTCAGCATCTTGATTGAGCACTTCAGACTAACCCGCTGCTTAAGCTGCCGCAGCTCCGGCTGGCCCAGCACGTCATGAAGCTCGGGCTGCCCGCATAGAATGACCTGAAGCAGCTTCTCTCGATTTGTTTCGAAGTTTGACAGCAATCGAATCTCTTCAAGAAGGTGATGTGGCAGAAGGTGCGCCTCGTCGACTACGAGGACGGTGCGAAGTCCCTGCGAATGACGCGACATTAATACGTTGCCAAGCAAGCGCAGCATGCTGGCCTTTGATGTCTGAGGCCGCATACGAAACTCACCGGCTAGAAGATCAAAGAACTCTTCGGTCGAAAGCAGAGGGTTGAAGATGTAAGCGGCCAGAACGGAGCGATCCAACGATTGAAGCATTGATCGCAGGATCGTCGTCTTCCCGGTTCCGACTTCTCCGGTAACGACTACGATGCCTTTCCCGTTTTCAATTCCGTATTGGAGGTTGGCGAAGACCTCGAGGAGGCTCTCAGTTCGAAACAGATACCTTGGGTCGGGTGCCAGGCTGAAAGGTATATCGCGCAGTCCGAAGAATTGCTTGTACATGAGTTTCTCTCACCTGACTTAAATGACTAATTGACCTGCGTTTCTAGTTTTTTGCGAGCAGCGCCAAGATGTCCGAAACGATGAGGATCTTGGCTAATGCGAGAGTCGCAAGGACGGAAATCGCTGTGGCACAGGCGAGCCGGACCCTGGCTCGCAAACGGTCGTGACGGCGCTCGGTTGCGGTTGCTGTCCTGGGTAGGGCCGCAAGCAAAGGGAGCCGCGTGTAGTGCTCGACGTCTCTGTCGCCTTGAAGCGACTTAAAACGACCAGCCTCGGCGAAACTTGCGAAAGCCGCGCCCAAAGCCAATCCCACCGCGGCGGCTACGGATATGAACAGGAGACGGTTGGGCGAGACAGGACGCTCAGGCAGGTTCGCCGGCTCGAGCACGCGAAGCTGCGCGAGGCTGGCGCCATCGGCCAGCTTGAGCTTGGCTTCTGTGTCTTGCAGATTGCTTGTCACTTCCTTGTAGCTTCGCCTAAGAGCGAGGTATTCCTGCGCTAGTTTCGACCCCATTGCGTCGCGTCGACCTGACGTCGTCTCGGGGGCCGGAGCTTGGACTGTAGGGTTAACCGCTCTGCGCACCAGTTCGCGGCCTGCGACTTCGAGATCGATTTTGAGCCGGTTGCGCTCGGACTCGAGTGCGGCCAGCTCGCGCGCCTCTGGCGACTGAGTCACCACCGCTGAGTCTTGCTGGCGGAGTTCTTCGATCTGGCGATTTATTGCGGCGATCTGATCGTTGATCGTAAGAACGCGCGGATGTTTGTCGGTAAGCTCCTGCCGGTTGATGAGCGTGTCGCGCTGCCCTTGCAGCTCAGTCCGCTTAGCGATCAGCACAGCATAGGTTGGATTGTCGCGAAGCGTAGAGTTCTTCTTTTGCTGTTCGACGATCTGCCGTTGTGTAGTGATGCGGCGGTCGACATCGGCGAGCTGTTGCTGAATCTTGTATTGCTGGTCCTTGAGGCTCTCGATGCTCATCTGCTGAGCGCGCATTGCCTCCGCCGAAAGGGCGGAGCTGCGTGCCGGCTGAGAAAGCGTACCGATAGAGAGGGCCGAACGGGAGCCAACAAGCCACGGGTTCTTCTCCTCAAGCTCACGCAATTGGATCGAGATGTCAGCCGCCCGCTTGCGGAGAGCCTCCGGCTCCGAGTTTGACGATGACGATTCATTCGAACTCTGAGCTGCGAGTCGACCGGCCAAGTCGTCGGTCACGTTTCGAGCAGTCTCCGGATCGGTCGCGCGGTATGAGATGTTGAACGCTTCGGGCCGGGAGTAAGGGTCCGCCTCGGGTTCAATGAGGATTCGTTCGCGCATCTGCGAGATTACCGACTCAAGGGGCTCGCGGGGTAGCTTGTGCTTGCTGATTACAGCTTCCAGAGCCTCGCGGCTCGTGACTTGTTGACGAAACCCTTGGAGGCGGCCCGCAAGTTCGTTGGCACCGTCGCCCTTCAGAGGCGTGATGGCCAAGCTAGCTTTCGACTCATACATGCTCGGCAGCTCTCTCAGCGCTACTGCGGTGGCGATGGCCAGGACCGATGCCGGGATGAGTAGGGCGAGCTTGTGGCGACGCAATGCGCGCGAGTAATCGGAGAGGTGTCGGTGTCTTCGGGAATTCATTTTTTGCCTCGACTCTTCCCTTCTGTCGTTCTTGGCTTCCGGGATGTTCCGCAACTTATGCAGCTGCCAGGCAGATAAGCCGCTCTCATCGATAGTTAAACGAGGAATCGTGCTAGCTTTCCAGGCGGGAGAATCGCGCGCTCAGTTCCCCAAAAAGGTTATGGGTTAAAGAGGGTGAGAAACAACGCTTTGGAGTGGTCCGTCGCGAATAAGCGCCCCAATTCCAAAAGTGTTGACAATGCTAACTACGTGGCTTATAACCGAGTCGAAGCTATCTCTAGTTCAGTTTCGATTACGACTCGAGACGCCGGAGCAGAGCCTCGGGACGCAGACTCGAAAGACTACTGCTGTCCCACCGAGAAAGTCGGTCATCCTGCCCCTCAAGCTAGAACATTGCCGAATCGTTGAGATCGCCTAGCCATACCGCTCAAGGTCGTCTCGCCTCCCAGAGAACAGTACGAGGAATGCCTGTTATGTTAGCTCAAGGGTCATATGCATCCCTGCCCGTGGCAGCGCCCCCATCGGAAAGAAGAGATCGCCTCTATTGCCTGGCCGCTGCACTTGATGAGATCAACGAGGGGGCTGTGTTCCTTAACGCCGAGGGGCAACTGATCTGGCATAATCGCGCATTTGACAAGCTGCTGGTTGAAAACCGTGAAGGCCATCTATTGGTGGCTGCGGTAATCGAAGCCGCCGCCGATTTTTATCAGGAGACTTACGACTCGCGAGGAGAGACGGGCGAGCACTCTTCAGTGCGCGATATGACGGTCGGCAGAATCGAGCACGAGATTCATTGCACGTTGATGCCTGAGGGAATGTTGAGCGCGGAGAGCTACGTTCTGTGCTTGATTAAGCGGTCGGCTTCGCGCTGGTCGAGCTATGAAGAGCACCTCAGACAGACCTGGGCTCTGACGGAAAGAGAAGCGCAAGTGGCGGTCGAATGCCTGAAGGGCAATAAGAATCTCGAGATCGCCGAGCACTTGCGGATAAGCGTTGAAACAGTAAATAAACACCTCGATAAGGTTTACCAGAAGGCTAACGTCCGCGGCCGCGCCGAGCTCGCATCCCGATTGCTCGACAGCGGATTGTGACCCAGCGGCTCTACGCAGAACGTGAGCTGTCAATCAGACAGGCTCGCAGCTCCTTGCCTCACCGCATTGTCTCTCATCTGAGAAACTTTGTCCGATTCAATCAGAACTAAGGGCGACGGGAGGGAGGCTGCGCACACTGAATCCCGCAGACTCGGCTGTTCGGACCAAATGTACCGTCCCTTTGCCAAGACTTGCACGGGAACCCGACACAGTTTATTTTTGAACCGATGCGCGTTGAAAAATCTACACCCACAATCTTTACGCCACTGGATGATGGAACGGGCGTGCTCCTTAACCTCGACACCCTCTTCTATTACAGCCTCAATCGCACTGGTGTTGTGCTTTGGCAGGAGTTAGAACGCGGCAATCCGTCCACACTCGATGATCTGGTTCGCGCGATTTGCGTGCGCTTCGAGGTGGACGAAGATGCGGCTCGCGAAGAAATCGGAGCTTTCATCGGGCGGCTCGAGGAATTCAGAATGGTCCATGTACCTGATTGACGCGCTGTGCCCGAGTATCCTGCGTGTCGCTATGCCGCACGTTTGAACATGGGCGGACGAACGAAAACATCCAGGTCTCGCTCAAGAATGAGGCTGGTCGCCCGAGAATTCCGCGGTCTCCGCTGCGTTCCATACGCCCAGTAAGCGGCTACAACGCTTAAGACCTGTCAGCGCTCGCTAACACTGCCAACGCCTGGCGATGTCATTGCTCACTGGAGTGTGGGGACAGACCGACCGATGGAATACGTTAGGGCTACATCCAAACATGATGGCCGCCGCTACGTTGCGATCTACCGCAAGTGGTTTAGCGATAACCTTGGCGCTTGGGAGTTGGAGTTAGTGCCCTGGACGCTCCGATTGCTGGACTTACTGGATCTGCCAAACACCTTTCCTCTTCAAATGCCTTCAGCGCGAGCGTCCGAATAGTCCTGCTCCTGGAGTTGGATTTTACGGCCTATCGTTTCGAGACCAACGCGCGAAAATCACTGCCCGGTTCGTTTCAGTGGTTTGGGAGTGAGCTCTCTACTGTGAGCGAAAGTTTTTTTCCTTCTTGGCGGGTTCCGTAAATACAGATTCTAAATGAATTAGATGAAACGAACGAAATTCTTCCAACATTGCTCATAAATTACTTTAACTTTTTCCTTGCATCGTGTTGAAAGGTATGATATAAACCGCCGCGTAGACAACACCGCTTCATGTTCCTGCCATAAAGCGGTACTGTTTTGGCGGTGCGTCCGGGGTAAGGAACATTCAGATAGGGGGCTACTGAATGTTCAAGGGGGCTTGTCGATTAGACGACCCGGCGCACCGCATCATCATATTCCTTTGAGCCTTCCGAGTCAAGAAGTTTGACACTCAACTCAGCGAACTCCCGAATCAGACCTTGATTGCTGCGGGCGTCAATTGACAGGATTCAATCAAACTGTTGGAGACCTAGTCTTACACTCGGTGAGGGTAAGTACGCCCGACAGGACTTGAACCTGTAACCCCCAGATCCGAAGTCTGGTGCTCTATCCAATTGAGCTACGGGCGCATCGGAACATCGAAAGATTACCGAGAAAGTTGCAAGTGTGTCAATTCCAGCCTCAGACCGGCGTGCCCAACCGGTTTTGAAGCAGCCGTTAGAATGGCGCTAGCGTGCTTGCCTGGTTCAACGGCCTATAAAGCTCGTTGAAGTCTCGTACACTTCTCTCGAAAATCGATTGAAAAGACGACACATCTTCAGGATGCACGGTTAAATTGACTCCATTTGCGAACGCAAGGTAGGTGTCGAGCGTCCGTAGTTGCGGGGAGACCAGAATGACGTACGTGCGGCGGCGCACCTGTGGAGTCAGGCTGTTAACGTACTGCATCATCGCTGTGCCGCCCTGGTGGTCTGCGTCAAAGCTTGGGCTGAGTACTATAACTTCCGCACGCGATTCGTGAAGTATCTCAATCGCCTCGGGTGCGTAATCGGCGGAGAATATCTCGTAGCGCGAGGGCTCTAGCGCTGCACGTAGAGTCTCTCTTACTTGCGCGTCGTCCAGACCTAACAGCACCCGTCGGCGCTGCCAGTTCTTCGCATCCGGAACCTGAGGCTGCGACTGCTTCAGCCCGGCAAGCAGTAAGTCTGCCAGAGCCCGCAGTGAATCCTGCTGATCAGCTTCAGCGGGGATCGCCGCATCCAGCACCCCCGAGATCCCGGGCAGCCTGGGCTCCTCTTTTGGAGGCGGCATTATCGTCACTGACTGGCGGCAACGAGGACACAACACGTTGAATGGTTCAGTGGGCAGCCGCGAGTCGTCAAAGGTGAGGCTCATCGCGCATTGCGGACAACTTGCTATCATTCTTGCTTCTCCTCAATTCCCGTTTCGCAATCCCTATACGCTAATCAGCTTCATCGCCAATGGATGAGGCCCTTACGCTTTATCTATCAACTCTTTCAACCGAACGCTGTTTAGCTGCGTCGGAGACCCGGCCCGGTACGTAGTTGCGCTCTTCACGTCGGCTCAACATATCGTCCGAGGTGCCTAGTCCCGACAGGCGTAATAGTAGATTCGACGGATTGGTGGCGAAGGCGAGCCCATCCTCTTGAGTGATCACGCCATTTCGAATCATCCGCTCGATCACCAAATCAAAATGTTGCATGCCCTCAAGCTCGCCGTCGTTCATCGCTTCAAGCAAGGTTTTTCCTTCGCTCTCGCCCTGCTCGATATATTCGCGCGATCGCGGCGTTGCCTTCAGGATCTCGACCGCAGCAACTCGCCCCTCGCCATCGGCGCGCGGGAGCAGGCGTTGCGAAACGATGTAGCGGAACGACTGCGCAAGCCGAGTTCTTATGACGTGCTCTTCGGACTTTGGGTATATGCCGATGATCCGATTCACTGTCTTTGAAGCATCCGTCGTGTGCAGCGTCGAGAGTACAAGGTGACCTGTCTCCGAAGCTTCGAGCGCGATCTCCGTCGTCTCCATGTCGCGCATTTCACCGACCAGGATCACCTTCGGCGCCTGCCGCAGCGCGGCTCGAAGCCCAAGCGCGAACGCAGGCGTGTCCGTCCCGAGCTCGCGCTGGTTGATAGTTGACTTTTTATGTTGGTGCAGAAACTCGATCGGATCTTCGATAGTGACGATGTGGTAGCTGTATTCGGTATTAATCCGGTCTATGATGGCCGCCAGCGTCGAGGTCTTACCCGATCCCGTAGGTCCGGTCAGCAATACTATACCGTTTTTTAGATGCGCGACTTCGCCGAGTTGCGACGGCAATCCGAGGCTTTCTAGGGTCGGAACGTTAGTAGGAATCACCCGCATCACAACTGAGATAGAACCGCGCTGCTTGAACACATTTACCCGAAAACGCACCTTACTTGGAATTGCGTAGCCAATGTCCGCTGATCCCGTCTGAATGAAGCGGCGCGCCGCATCGGTGTTGCCCTCCATCAACGACATCGCAATTATCTCGGTTTGGTAAGGGGCGAGGTTTCGTAGTCCTTTGACGTCAACAGGCGTAAGCCTTCCGTTGATCTCCACCTGAGGGGGCCGCCCTACCGAGAAGTTCAAATCGGATATGTTGTCGGCCACCGAGAGCATTTTGTCGAGGATCGGCTGAAGATCGAAAAAGCTCATCCTTGTCTCCTGAACACCGGGTTCTTAGGGAAGTAAGCGTCCGTTTTGTGCGGGGTCTTCTAAACGGATAGGGGCAACCGGAGGTGCAAACCCGCTGGAGGCGGCGAGTCCAAAATACGATAAGAACCCGAAAAGGGCAATACTATTCTGGCCACATGCTTTTAACGCAAAGACTATCGCGCATGATGCTCAGGTCACGCATCACTCTCACTCCCATGCTAGTATGGTGGCTCATGAGCATCCACCCTACAGCGATCATCAATCCGGGCGCGAGGCTCGGCTCTAGTGTAAGCATCGGACCTTACGCTGTGATCGAGCAGGATACCGATATTGGAGACGGCAGCGACATTCGCGCGCACGCGGTAATTAAGCGATTCACAATGCTTGGACCAGCCAACGTAATTCACGAGGGCGCAGTGCTTGGCGGTGAGCCCCAGGACCTCGACTTTGTAGACTGCACAAGCTACCTTCGCATAGGCTCAAACAATCGCATCCGCGAGGGTGTGACGATGCATCGAGGGACTCAACCAGAATCGGCCACGATCGTTGGCTCAAATTGTTTTATTATGGCTAATGCGCACGTGGCCCATAACTGCCGATTGGGAGATGAAATCATAATAGCCAACAACGTCGCGCTTGCAGGTCACGTTGAGATCGAGGATCAAGCGTTCATTTCAGGCGGAGTTGTCGTGCATCAGTTCTGCCGCATCGGGCGTCTTGCGATGATCGGGGGAAATTCCAAGATCGTTCAGGACTGCCTGCCGTTCGTCATAACCGACGGCGCACCTGGACGCGCTCACGGCCTAAATAGTATTGGCCTTCGACGAGCGGGCTTCAAATCTAGCAATATCCACAAGCTAAAAGAGGGTTATCGTCTCGTGCTGCGATCGGGACTTCCGCTCGAACTCGCGCTTAAGCGACTCGCAGATTTCGGTGACCCGTTGGTCGATCACCTGATCGGTTTCGTTGGTGCCGCCACTCGCGGCTTCTGCCACGAAGAAAGGAAAGAGCAAACGAAGGGTTAAGGGCAAAGCGAAGGGCTACGGGCAACGAGCGCGCGGAGGCAACGCGCCCCTAGCTCTCGCCGCTTCGGCTCTTGCCTTTTGCCCCTTGCCTGTTGCTTCTCCTCCAGGATTCGGCTTCTCGGCACAAGTTGTCGAGCGCGGATTGCACAGCCGCTTGTCTCCCCGCCACTTCCTCGCTGCTCGAGTCTCGCGGAACATAGATCGGCTCTGAAATAAGCGCTACCGCACGCGTGAAAGGCAAAGGTATCTGCAAGCGATCCCAACTTCGTAGCTCGATGTACCTGCTTGCGGCGATGTGAAATGGAAGTATCGCTTGCCCCGTGTGGCGAGCCAGTGTGACTGCTCCGGGCTTTGCCACGTGAGCGGGGCCGCGCGGGCCGTCAATCGTAAATCCTACTTCGATTCCGCTGTTCGAACACTCAGCCATCTCAGCCAGCGCCCGACCGCCGCCTCGAGTCGACGATCCCCGCGCCGTGCCGTAGCCGAATCGTTTTATCACACGTCCCGTGTACTCGGCGTCGCGGCTGATGCTTGACATCACTACAATACCCCGGTCGCGCCAAAACCAGGTTGCGCTGAGTATGCATACGTGCCAAAAGGTAAAGATCGGTTGATGTCCGGACGAGAGAATCGAGTCGAGATGCTCGCGGCCTCGCACTTCCCATCGCAGCGTCGAGCAGATCACGCGAATCAACAAATAGAAAAAAACGTCCGCGGCGTAAATGATCCATCGGTCGCGCGGTCCATAATTCGACAGATCGCTGAAACTGTAGACGCGGCTCCGCAGGGCATCCAAGCCGGCCGATTCTCTTGGTCGTGAGGCCCGGCGCGCCGCTCGGCGTGAGCTATCGCTCCCTTCAGTAGCAGCCCGCTTCGGGCCTTCGGTTGTAAGCGGATCAATCGGAACTAACATCAGTATGCTTGCCGGCACTCTACGGCCGTTTCCTAGGGCCAGACTTGCCGTCTAATTCTTTGTGTTCGAGATTGTAGAAGTCCAGCATCACGTCGGTCTTTCCTCGGAGGTCGCGTTCGAGCCGGTCAAGCGCCACTCGCACGACATCGCGGTGATGCACTTTGCGCCGGCTGGGAACGCTGCTCACTTGAATCCATAGCTTGTGAATCAGGTTGACGTCGTCTTCGGTGAGGTGCGGCGCGTGCGCTCCCAGATGAACGACGTGCTCAACGCCGCCGGGCTCAATCACCTTGAAGGTCACTTGCCGGCGAGGCTTCTCGGGAAGCCGCTCCCACGCGCGGCCGAGCTCTCGAGCCTGTTCCTGGGCGGTCATTTTCGACGAGAGTCCGGCAACAATAACGGCCGAATCCAACCGCATCGCGGTCTGTGCTACCGCGTCGAAGACATTCGTAGCCGGAACGATGACCAGTTCGACAGGTTTGCCATGCTTTTCCGCCAGCGCGACGACTCGCGTAAACAGCCGTTGCTCATACTCGGTGAACAGCGTCTCATCAGACAAATCGCGCTCGCCGCCGCCGGGACCCGATATCAAGCGCGTCGTCAGCACGACTATGTCTTGCTCATCGGTGTTCGTGCGCTCGAGCACGTGTTCAAGCTGCGAGAGCGTATTGTAATCGCGTGCGCCGACCAGCACATTGCCCGGGCGCGCGCCCACCGATTGAAGATCGACCGTCTCGCTGTGCTGCAATTGAAACTGATCGAGCTTGGACGCCGTCAAATCGAGTTTGCGTAGGTTGATCCGCTCAGAGATGGTGAAGATCGCAAAGAAGGCTGTGGTGAACAGAATGCCCGAAATCGTCGCCACCTGTTTGGTTAGCAGGTTGGTCAACGCAATTGAGATCAGGATGAGCGCGATGGTTACAAGCCCAACCGGGAACTCGATCCTCCCTATGCGAATATTGCCGGGCACCTTCCATTCGCGCTCCTCGGGCCGCTTGAAGCGCAATACCACCGTGGCAATCGCATTGAACGAGAAACTCCAGATGACGCCGAACGCGTAAGCCTCTCCCAACACGACCGTGTCCCCTCGCGAGGCCACTATCGTGACGATTTGAAGGATCGCAATCAAGTTGATGGTTCGATAAGTCGTCCCGTACTTCTTATGCGGCGCGCGGAACCAGTCGGTCAGCACGCCGTCTTCTGAAACGCGGTTCAGCACTCCGTTGGATCCGAGAATCGCCGTATTCACCGCTCCCGACAACATCAGAAAACCGACGATCACCACGAATCCCTGGAATAAAAGCCTTATCCATTCCGGACCCACAAAGTTCATCGCCAGCCCCGAAATCAGGTTTGTGAGATACCGGGGCCGCTCAGAGTCAGGGATGATCGCAACCGCGAAGAACGAGACCAGGGAGGTGAACAGAAGTGAGAAGACGAAAATGACGATGCCGGCACGCATGAGGTTCTTGAGCTTCGGGTGCTCGAGCTCGCGGTTCACCTGAGCAAGCGTCTCTTCGCCGCTCATTGCGAGTACCGAATGACCGAATGCGATCATGATACCAAGCAGCCCGAGGATGCTTGGAGCGTTCTCGGCGAGCTTATATCGTCCGTCGCCGCTTGGGGCGAACCACGACCAATGCTTCAGCCAGCCGAGCGCGTTGTCGGGCTCACCCGCGAAACTGAGGTTCGATGGAGTCGGAGGCGGCGGCATCTGGCCCCCCTTCATCAGCAGGGTCAGGCACCCCCACCCGATCAATATCACGACCATCACCGTCGTGATGTACATGATGCGCATCGCATCGTCGCTCGATTCGTGAACTCCTTTGAGGTTGCGCCACCAAAAGTACAGGGTTGCGAGCACCGCCACTACTGCCGCCAGGTAGTTGCCGATATCAGCCGAGGGCTCCCACGGGTGGCCGAAGTAAGTCGCCGTGCTCGCTACGAGCCCAACGATATACTTACCCGCGGTGACCCCCGAGATCGGTCCCGTCAGGATGAAATCAAAGATCAAAGCGGAAACGCTGAGCTTGGCCATCGTCCCGCCGAGCGCCTCCTTGACCACACGATAGACGCCGCCACGCGTGAACATCGACGACGACTCGACGTAGACTATGCGCACGGCGGAGCTGAACAACATCACGCCCAGGATGAACCAGGGCGCAGCTTTGCCAATGTACTGCTCAGCAAGCCCGCCCGCGTAGAATGCAGACGAGCCCAGATCGTTGAGCACAATGGCAGCCGCTCGCCAGAACGATATGAAGGACAACATCACCGTTGTGGCGACAACAACCTTAACGCGCGCTGGCCCCTTCGTAACGTTCATTCTTGTTCTTGAATTTGGCTTTCGTGGGAACTTGCGATCGGTGGTGGTAGTGCGGGTCGCCAGTTCATTGCATGCGATAGGATACCCGCGCAGATCGTCTTGTCAAGCTAACGAACCTGCACGTATGGTTCAGTTTGACTTGCCGGGGGAGAAGGAACGGCTGATCCACGCTGCCTTCGGTGCGCTGATCAGCGCGGATCAGCGAAACTACAGTCAGCGTAAATCAGCGGTTCCTTTTCTATTTATTTGGAGTAGATCGCGATGCCCCAGAAGTTGATGGCTGGGGGAAACGCGTTCCAGTTGTCGAAGGAATGAGAGTCGTCCGACTTGTAACGCAATTTGTAATTCCCGGCCGGCAGCGTCACGCTGACGTCGATCAGCCGGTTCTTCGGCGCGCCGCCCGCGGGCTTTGTCTCGGATTGTTTCATCTCCCAGACTCGCTTGCCGGTCTTCTCATCTTCGATCCACCCGTAGTCGAACATCTCGCCGCCCTGTCCTTCGCCGATGGCAAAGACGCGAACGCTCTGCTCTTGCAACAGAGTGAACTCGGCGGTTTGATCCGCGTCGTCCTGAACGCGGACGATCTCGGCGAGTGGTTTCCTGGGCGCGAGATCACCAGGCAGACCCTTCGCGAACAAGGCGCTGTACGCTTTGAACAAGCGCGATGACTCGCCCGGTCGTCCGACGCTTGCGTTGAAGCGCGACTGGTTCACCAGTTCCTTCTTCACAAGATCAGCGTACGGCTTATCCTCGGCTGCCTTCAGTCGCTGCTTCAATTCCTCAACGGAAGCTTGCCAGTTGATCTCCGGCAACGGGCCTCCGAATATCTCCGGAAAGATGAACGTCTTCAAGAATGCCAGCCCCACCGGCGAGCTGGTGACATCGCCGGCGCCAAGGTCAGTCGATCGGCTCAGGTTGTCGGTGTTGGCCATCGCTATGAAGGTGATGTTACGATCCGGGACCTTCAAGATGAGCGACGAGTTGCACGTCCAAAACCCGTAGTGCCAGATCAGCCGCGTTCCCTTGTAGTTCTGCGTGAACCAACCGAGACCGTATGGAAGCGTCTCACCTTTTGTGGAAACCATCGGAGTGAAGGCGAGCTGCTGCGTCTCTTTGGTGAGGAATCGGTTTTGATCGATAGCGATGTCGTACTTGGCCATGTCAAGCACGGACGACATCAATCCGGCGGACACGCTGAACCGATTCGGGTACTGACCCTTTACGATGTTGAACCTGTCATCGAGTTGGTACGGCTGAGCCAGCGTCTTGGAAACCAGGTCGAAACGCTGCCGTTGCTTCTCGGTGATCAGCGAGTCGGTCAGTGGCGACTGGTGTCCGTGAACAACTTTCCAGGTTCCTTCCGGCTTGTTCCAGACCAAAGAAACCCGCGCGGGCCCGTCGTTGCGAACCCGGCCGTTCGGCAGAGTCACTGACTGAGTGAAAATGCATGTCGTTAGAGCCGTGTTGTCGTAGATGGCCGCCTCAAGGTCGTCGACCTGAATGTTCACCCTAACGCCTACGCGAAAATCCTCGCGAAGCCCGGAGACATCGACGAACGGCGCCAGCGATCCGCCGTCACGCCGAAAAGCGTTCTGCTGTACCGCGAGATATCGCTCAATTTGATCGACGTTGCGCGAGTTGATTGCGCCGACCAGGTTCATCACGGCAGCCTTCACGTCCTCTTCTGATTTCTGGCCCGCCTGGCTTGGCGATTTGGTATGAGCGACGGGCCAGACGTTGGGCGCGGTCTCTTTCAGATCAAGCGGATCGAGGATATTTGCGATAAGGAGTTCGGCGAACGATTTGCCGGTCGCTTTCTGAATGACCTTATCGAGTTCCGCGAAGCGATTCCCGTTGTAGCTGTAGTTTTCGCCGGGATTGCCTTCGGAAGTGTGCGAGAACAAGTGTTTCACTCGGATGACGCCTTCGCTTTCGACCAGGATGCCGTACTTTGAAACTGGATCGTCGAGCTTGATCTTTCCCTCTTGAACGAGCTGCATCAGTATGGTCGAAGCAAGAGTCTTAGTCAGCGACGCCAGATGATAAGAGGTGTGCTCGGTCGCTGGAATCTTGTTCTCGACATCGGCGTACCCAAATCCCTTCGCCCATACCACCTTCTGATCTTTCACGATCGCGCAGGACATCGCTGGAATCTTGAGTTGTTGTCGAAGGCCGTCGAGACGTTGTTCGAGATGCGCGAGCAGCTCGCCTTCAGAGCTAGCGACGGGGCGACTCATCGCTTTCTGACTTTCGTGTGCGGCTGGCATTCCGTGACCTAACAGCGCGACGCTCAGAACCGCAGTCATTAGGGAGCAAATTCTGATTCTCATTATGATCCTCTTCCAAGATGTTCCTGTTCCAGAACGACAAAGCTTCCATCGTTGCCGCAGGGTTCTATTGCGTATCACCCAGCACGCCTCATCTCGTTCATACATCATCTCATTCATACCTCAGCGCGATCATCGGGTCTACTTTGGTCGCCCTGCGTGCAGGCACCAAACAGGCTCCCAGGGCCACTCCTGCCAGCAGCACGGCGATCGCCGCATACGTGATCGGATCTGTTGCGCTCACTCCGTACAGCAGGGTCGCAATCAAGCGGGTCAAGAAATATGCGCCCACAAGCCCGGCGCCTAACCCGATACCAGTGAGCATCATCCCTTGCCTCACAACCATCTTCAGCACATCTTGCTGCCTCGCGCCCAATGCCATCCGAATGCCGATCTCGTGCGAGCGTTGAGTCACCGAGTAGCTCATGACTCCGTAAAGACCGACCGCCGTCAAAATCAACGCCAACGCTGCAAAAATCGCCAGCAACGTCGTGTTGAAGCGCGGCTGCGCCACCGACGCCGCGACGTATTCCTCCAGCGTCTTGATGTTGTACACCGGCAGATCTCTGTCGAGAGTTCTGACCTCGCTCTGGACTGCCGCGATGAGACTTCGCGGATCGCCATCGGTCTTGGCGACGATAGTCATCGAGTCGAACGGCAATTGAGCGTGCGGTGCGTAGTACTCAGGGTCCGGCGGCACGCCCAGGCTCAGGTGTTTTACGCTGCCGACTACGCCTACGATCTCACGCCATACCGGCTTGGTTTCATCGGTCGAGATTCCCGGCTTGATGTGCTTGCCGATGGGGTCTTCGCCGGGAAAGAACTTCTGAGCGAAGGCCTCGTTGACGATGATCACCGGCGTTGATTTCTTGTCATCGCGCTCGGTGAAGTCGCGGCCTGCAAGAAGTGGGATTCCCATCGTGCGAAAGTAATTGAGCCCTGTAGCGCGATATTCGCTGGCCGGCAGATCCCCTCTTGCCATAGGCCGGCCTTCGGTTTCAAAGCTCAGCCGGAGCCGATCGCTGCCCAACGGAAGCGGCAGGACTGCGCTGGCCGATCGAACGCCCGGGAGCGACTCAATCCGCGACAGAACCTGGCGATAGAAATCAATCTGCCGCTGAGACGAGTATTTCACTTCAGGCAGCCCGAGGCTCAGAGTCAAAACGTTGTGCGGATCGAAGCCCGGGTTTACCTGCTGCAAGCGCTGAAGGCTTTGAATCAGCAAGCCCGCTCCCACCAGCAGCACTACTGCAATCGCGACTTCGGCGACCACCAGCGCGCCGCGCATGCGATTTCTCCTCGCGCCGTCGGTTGAGCCCCGCCCACCCTCCTTGAGCGATTCCGTCAGGTCGGTCTTCGATGAATGCAGCGCGGGAAAAAGGCCAAAGACTAAGCCGGTCAAGAGTGAGACGAGCAGGGTGAAGCCGAGGACGCGGCCGTCCAGTCCTATCTGCGCCGCGCGAGGCACGTCGTCTCCGCTCAGCGCTACCAAAAGCTGTGTGCTCCAGAGCGCCACGAGCAAACCCAGCGCACCGCCGGCCAGTGACAGCAGAACACTTTCGGTGAGAAGTTGCCGCACCACGCGCGCGCGGGTCGCGCCGAGCGCGGCGCGAATCGCCATCTCCTTGTGCCGTATCGTCGCGCGGGCCAGCAGCAGGTTGGCGACGTTTGCGCAGGCGATCAAAAGAACGCACCCGACGGCGCCGAGCAAGATCAGAAGCGCGGGACGAATATCGCCGACCAAGGTCTCCAGCGCCGGTATGACGGTTATGCCTCGATGAGAATTGCTGTCCGGGTACTGCTGCTCGAGGCGGGCGGCTATAACGTCCATCTCGGACTGCGCTTGAGCGCGAGAGACATTCGGCTTGAGCCGCGCGATCACTTCCATGTAGTGCGCGCCGCGTTGTGAAGTCATTGGTTCTTCGCCGTCCGAATCAACCGCGACGGTGGCCCACAATTCGACGGATTCGTTCTGGATCGGAAACTGAAATCCTTCAGGCATGACGCCGATGACGGTGTAGTTCTTGCCGCCGAGCAAGAGCGCTTTGCCGACAATGTCCTGATTGGAACTGAAATGAGTCTTCCAGAGTCGATAGCTCAGAATCACCACCCGTCCGCTGTCGCCGGGCTTGTCCTCTTCAGGGAGAAACGATCGGCCAAGACTCGGCGTGACCCCGAGAAGCGGAAACAGGTCGGCGTTCACGACCGCGCCCTCGAGCCGCGCCGGCTCATCGACGCCCGTCAGGATGAAGTCGCTTTGATGATAAGAGGACATCCTTTCGAAGACCTGGTTCTGATCTCTCCAATCGGCGAAGTTCGGATAAGAAACCGCGCCCTGATAGATTCCGCGTTGCGGGTATGATTCAAACACGTTCACAAGCCGTTCGGGTTCCGCAAAAGGAAGCGGCCGCAGTAAGACTGCATTGACCACGCTGAAGATTGCTGTGTTGGCGCCAATGCCAAGCGCGAGAGCAATCACTGCGATCGCGGTGAAACCGGGATGCTTGATCAGCATTCGGAATCCGTATCTTAGATCTTGAAGAAGAGTTTCCATGAAGCCTCCGCGGCCGGTTTCTGGTTTGTAGTTTCCGGTTTCTGGTTTCTGGCTTATAGTCCGAATCCGTGCGAATCCGTCCAACCCGCGTTATCGGTGGTCTAGAGAGCTACGATAGTGAAACCAGGACTTCTGAGCAGCATACGAAACCCATAGCGGGCATCCTTGAGAAGAGTCTCCATCTTCAGCCTCCGGGGTTGTTGTGCCGCCTCTGATGCTACTGGTTGAAAAGTTTAAACTACGTGGCGAAGGGTTAGTTCCCCGTTTCTGGGCAAGAACAGAGACTATCGCCGTGATGCTTTGGCTTCAACATGGTGCCACTGGTTTCCGAACGGCACAAACCAAAATTGGGTGTGTCTTCGTAACTCAATTTTTCAGTGCAATCGAGGCAGAACTGTAGTAGAATGCCGCCCGTCGAGGAGAGACAAATCACCTATGACCTTGTCACCCTTAGAAGGCGAAAACCACATCGGTAGCGCGAGTACGCAGACGGCTGCCAAAAGCAATCTTATTCTCACTCCTTTTCCCTCCTATCAGCGGTCAGGTGAACTAGAAAGACAAATCAGCCACGCCGGATTCTATCAAGGAATCGTGCAGACTCTCATCAGGAGCTTCAAGAGAAACCTGACTAGTGCGGACCTCGCTGCCAAACTTGCTTCGATCGCCGATCACGCCCATACCAGTCGTCAGTTCGATCTCGTCGGCTGTGTGGGAAAACTCCTATTAGAACTGCCTTTCTCACGGCGGTGGGAGAGCGTGGCGCATTACTACGAGGCACTGAGTCTCAACCGCGGCTCCCGTGGGGACACTGCCAGCGCTGGCACCATGTTTGAACAAGTCGCAGACAAGGCCTCCTTGCAATACAGAGCGAGGGCTATGCTTGCGCTCGGAGCTAATTCGCTCGCTGCCAGCGACAACCGGACCGCGACGTTTTTCTACCGAGAGGCAATGCGAATCGGAGCGCGCGATGACGCCTTCGCCCCAGCGACCCTCTGCTTCGCGAGCTGGATGACCGCCGTCGTCAAAGCTATGGAAGGCGATCACCGGGGTGCGTTAGCGGATCTCGAGAGCATGTTCCCACTCGTCAGGTTGGCCAGCTCAGTACAGCCTTACGCTTACTACGAGTACTTGAACACTCTGGCGGTAGAACTGACAGAGGCAGGGAGGCTCGAAGAAGCCAGGAACGCATCGCGAATCGTGCTTGCGTCGCCATTTGCCAGTGCGTATCCTGAGTGGCGCGAGACGCGCGATGAGATACAACTCAAGGGATTGCGCTCGTCTCGATCCGTCGTAGCTTTTGGCCACAAGATACCCGAACCTAGTAACCTTGTGCGCCTGCCTTTGCCCAAGCCAAGCGATAGCTTCGCGATCCAGGCATCTCCGGCAAGCCAACCGGCGCGCGTGCTCAGCTTGCTAGAGTGGAAGACCAAAGTGCCCAAACACTCAAACGGTGATCCTCAGGATAGGACGGCGCCCGGACCAACAACAGACGATGAGAAACGCGCCAGGCTTATGGCACTGGCGGAGCTCACCACAAGGGAAAAGCTGCTGCAGATCATGAAAATGGTCGGCGATGAACGCGTAGGTGATGACCAGTTGCTCAAGGTGCTGATCATCCTGGAGGGTGTGGAGCTGAAAGAGCATCAAGGAAGCTAAGTCCGTCTTGTCTGATGCCGCGACTTCCGCATCAAGCCACCAGTCGACTTCTAACCACGATCCGCGCGACCAAAACAGCGTTTGCATCTGAGTCCAGCATGCGACTGGCAGTAATGACCTTTTTCCTCAAGCTCGCGGTCGGGAAGGAGGGCTTGCCCCCGCGCGCTGATGAAGGACCACATCATTGTGAATCTCCAGCCTAAGAAAAACAGCGGGGGCCAAGCCCTCCTTCCCGGCCGCGAGCTTGAGCAGTTTGCTGATCACATCGACCCAACCTGTATGAGATAGCGGTGGGTTCTTAGCTTTGCCAGACCGAGCATGACCACAATGCTTACCTTCCGGCCGCCGCCGCAAGAACAGAGAGCACTTCGAGCGATCGAGACCGCCGGCGCTTCCTCGTTCTGACTCGCCTTGGCATGGATCCACGCTGCATAACGCTACTCCACTCAGTCAGAGCAGTACGATTCTGACAGCGCTCGCGTCCAGGCCGGTTCGCCCCTCCGTACGGCCTGTTGGTCACAATCTTGTTCCGCTCCGGAGGCTAAAGATACAGACTGGGGCGCTGCACAAAATGTTAGTAGTCTCAAGACGCCGGCGGGGCTGCACTCGCCCTTCGCAAACGAACAATCCAAGGGGAGTTTGATCTGCACGGGTTCGCGGGCTTAGCGGCCGGGCGAGGCGCGCGCGTCCTTTCGATTAGAACGAGCTCAGGCGGAGGGCCAAATGCCGGTCGCTCGTGCTATGTTTTGCACATCAGAAGAGGAACGAAGTAATCGAGAAGAAATGACAGCACGCGGACTTGTACAACGTCGTTGGTTTCGCGCGGTTCTGGTCGTGGCCGCGTGGACGGTGTTCGCCGCGTTTCTAACAAGCCAGATGTATCTGGCCTACAGCCGCCGCGAGATGCCGATTCGATGGCAGCGGATCTTCCTGGTTGAGTTGATCTACGCCTATATTTGGGCGGGGCTGACACCGTTCATCCTTTGGCTCGCCCGGCGCTTTCCCATCGAACGATGGAACTGGGTTCGCAGTCTGATGGTCCATCTGGGCGTGTCCCTGTTTATCGGCTTTGCGACCAGGGTCCTGCACGATCTGATGCTGTTTTCTTTGCTCGCCGATTCCGGAGGGAGCTTCTCGGTCAGCAGGCTGCTGATGAGCGTCTACTTCATGACCGACTACGGCGTGATGATCTACTGGCTGATCTTGCTTATCAGCTACGCATTCGACTATCAGCGGCGCTATCGAGAGGGCGAGGTCCGCGCCACGCGGTTGGAGGCTCAGCTTGCGCAGGCCCAGCTTCAGGCGCTCAAGATGCAGCTTCATCCTCATTTTCTGTTCAACACGCTTCATTCGATTTCGGCTCTTGTTCACAAGGACCCGGATGCCGCCGACAAGATGATCGCGCGTCTCGGAGACTTCCTGCGGCTGACGCTCGACAACTCGGGAGCGCAGGAAGTTTCGCTTCAGCAGGAACTCGAGTTTCTGAAGTGCTACCTCGAAATCGAGCGTATCCGCTTCGCCGATCGGCTCACGGTTCAGATGGACATTGAGCCGCAGACCCTGGATGCGCGACTGCCAAACTTGATCTTGCAGCCGATAGTCGAGAACGCAATACGCCATGGCATTTCTCCGCGCACCGGTCCCGGTCGCATCGAAATCGAAGCCAGACGTTTGAATGGCAATCTTCAAGTTCAGGTGACAGACAATGGGCCCGGCATCCCGTCAGCTTCAAACACGGGCGCCATTATAAAAGAAGGCGTTGGCCTCGCAAATACGCAGGCCCGGCTTAAGCAGCTTTACGGCAACGACCATCGACTAGACCTCTCCAATGCCGCCGGCGGCGGCCTCACCGTTATCCTGGAAATTCCCTTCCGAGAAGACATCCAAACGCAAAACTGAACCCGCGGCGACGTTCAGGCGTTAGAAGCGGTACAGGAGAAGTCGATGTCAAGCTCGTCGTGTATCCGTACATTGATCGTCGATGATGAATCGCTTGCGCGCGAGCGGCTGCGCGATATCCTCTCCTCAGATGCGCAGATCGAGATCATCGCCGAGTGCGGCAACGGGCAAGAGGCGATAGATGCCATTCAATTGCATTCACCCGATCTGGTCTTCCTGGATGTGGAGATGCCGGGCAGCGACGGCTTCGGAGTGCTCGAAGCGCTACCGCCAGATCGGATACCCACTATCATCTTTGTGACCGCATATGATCAGTACGCCGTTCGGGCGTTTGAGGTCTATGCGCTGGATTATTTATTGAAGCCGTTCGACCAGGAGCGCTTCGACAAGGCGCTCGCTCGCGCAAAGGCCCAGATAGCGAGCGAGAAAAGCGAGGCGGTGAGTCAGCGGATCCTCAACGCTCTGGAAGAGATCAAGACCAGGCCAGTCCATCTGGAACGGCTGGTGATCAAAATGAACGGCCACGTGTTTTTCATAAAGGCGGAGGAGATCGACTGGCTCGAGGCAGAAGGAAACTACGTCCGTCTCCACGCCGGCAAGGAATCGTATCTGCTGAGAGACACGATAAGCGCGCTCGAGTCGCAACTCGATCCCAAGAGATTCATACGCGTTCACCGATCGGCCATCGTCAACATCGATCGCATCACCGAACTTCAGCCCTGGTTCCACGGGGAATATCGCATCATCCTTCGCGAAGGCGTTCAGTTGACTCTATCGCGAACCTATCGCGAAAAACTGCACGAGTTGCTGGGGAGACCGCTCTAGACAAACAGACTCATCACGCTTTTCAGTCGGCCCATCACAAAGTCCAGCAGCTTCATCCCAAAACCGTTCAGCTAAGAAAGTATTCCGCCTAGACTCCACCTGTGACGCGACCCGCGTTGGAGCGGGAACGCGCGTGTCATAAGTCCGCGCGCGGTTGATGCGGCAATCTTGTTCAGCGCGGCAAGTCCTGACCGGTTGGAGTTGGTCATGAAAAGGATTGTGCCGCTTCTTGGGTTGGCGCTTGCGCTAACGGCCGCAGTCGCGCCAGCGCACAGCTTTAACATAACCGCCAGTTTCTCTCGCGCGCTTTCAATTGTTGCCGGGATGTCCGGAGCTCACCCGATCCCGGTTGTTGAACACGCGATTTCGACTTTCGACAGGGGAGTGGTCGAAGCTTTCGGCAAAGCGTGGGGCCGCTCGGGCAACGGGACGTCAGGGAGAGAGGGCGTCGTGTTGGTTCTGCGGAAGGTTGGCGGCGGATACGATGGCAGAGATATGGGCGCTACCAACGAGCAAAAGCAGTTCACTTTTCGCTGGCACCCGTCAACGATTGCGATCGTCCACACTCATCCAAATGCATCCGATCCGAAGCCACACGACTTAGACCTCGCGGTTGCCGACAAGTACGGAGTTCCCATCTTTACGATTACCAGCCGGGGTATGTACGCGTATGACCCTAATACTAGGAAGATCAGCAAAGTGTTGGACAATCTGGAATGGCTCGACGCCTCGAAGTTCAGCGTCGTTCGCAAGACTATTATCTCGCAAGACGACTATTGACGTTTCAGTTCGGCGCTGAGCATCAAGGCCAAAAAGAAAGACGCGGTGAGAGATGGACTCTCACCGCGTCGCAAGATAATACTCGGCTCGCCTAACCTAAAACTGAAGCCGAGCCGCAAACTGGAATGAGCGAGGACCGCCCGTACCGAACGTTCCACCCGCGCGGGTAGTCGCGGTGCCGAAGTTGGCACCGTTGAGGACGCCGCTGTAGCCAGCGAGGTTCGAGATGTTGAGTATGTTGAATCCCTCGCCGATCAACTGCAACTTCACCCTCTCGCCGATCCCGATATTCCGCGTCAGCCGCACGTCCTGCGAGATGAACGTGTCGCCGTTATCGATCTTGGCCGGCAGCGTGATTAACGGAGCGATCTGGCCGGGGCGCCCGGTGGGCTTGCCGGCAATAGTCGCGTTGTATTGATTCACCAACAAGCGCAACTCGTCCGCGCCGTACCGCGTGCCAAAGCCGTAGAGCGTCCCGCCCGGCAGGATTAGGGAGTTAATCCCGTCGCCGTCGAGATCCGTGTTGCTGATCACGTTGGAGAGCGGCGGCGAGCTGACTATCGGCATGATCAGACCGAACTGCCAGCCATTCAAAGCCCCACGCGTGAATTTGTTGTCGCCTTTGTAAGCCGGCAGATCGACGAACCCGCTGAAGGTGAGGCGGTGGCGTCGATCGGAAGCTTGATAGTCCTCGCCCACTTTGAAATCGTCAATGCTGAACGGGCCGTTGGAGCTTGCTCCCGGGACATTGTTGTAGCCGGTGAACTTCGACAGCGCGTAGGAGGCGACGAAGAGATAGTGTGAACTGAACCGCTTGTCCACCTTGACGTGCAGCCCCGTGTAGCGGAAGTTGGCTGCGCTGTGCGAGACGGCAATCGGCCCGGACGAGCAGATCGCCTTCGGGTCCGCGGCCTGGGCGCCAACACAGAGGGGGATGACCGGCGTCCGCACGCCGTTGATGAACCGGTCGAAGCGGTTCTCATCGACGATCAGCGTGTTGTGCAATCCGCCGAAATGGAGCGAGCGCCGCATCACGAAGTCAGCCGATACAACCAAATTCGACGCCAGCTCACGTTGAACGCCGACGCTGACGTTATAAGCGAGGGGACTCACCGTATCGGGGTCGAAGATACCGCCGAAGTCCTTATTGCCGGTCGTCTTGATTAGTTCGACGCCGCGAACCGAGAGGTCTTTCCCGTTGCCCAACCCCGCCAGCGTCGCGGCACGCAACCCCGGGAGGATCGCATTGAGGCCGTTTACGGTGAGGACAGTGTTGGTTAGAATCCTTCCAAGGAGCGTCTTTTGATCGAAGGGGTTGGCTGGGTTATTGAACACGCTGAAATCAAGCCCGTAGAACGAGGAGGGAAGGATCAAGCGTCCGTTGCCCGCCGGCCCCGTGTAGGCCCGTTCGTTCAGCCGCGTCCAGAAGAGGTTCGCGTCGTGATAGACGCCCGCGCCGCCGCGAATCACCGTCTTGCCATCGCCCTTCACGTCCCACGCAAAGCCTACACTTGGATCCCAATTGTTCTTGTCACGGTGCGGCGCTTTCAGATTGCCGCCCAGCAACGCTGACAGAATCGGCGGACGGTCGAGGTCGTGATTGAGAATGTTGGTCTCGACCGAGTAAGCGATCCCGTAATTCAGCGTGAAGCGCGAGGAGACACGCCATTGATCGGCGAAGAACCCGCGGATGCGGTTGTTGTGCGACGCAGTCTTCAGGTTGAAAGGCTGCGGCTGGCCCGCTTCGCCGATGCCGGTGAAGAATTGGTAGAGGGGGAGTTGCTGAATCTCAAACAAGGTCGGCACGGTATCATTCAGCGGCCCCGTGCCAGTCGCGTTTAGCCTTATGCTGGCCGGCAAGTTGTTGTACAACCCCGCCACCGCCGCTTTAACCGCGGCGGGCGTCGTCGGGCTCGCTACGACGCCCGCGACTATTGCCAACAGGTGAAGCGGGTCGTAAGGCACGTTCAGCGACGGCTCCAAAAACGCCCACTTTCCGACGCCGTAGAAATGCTCCCACTCGCCGCCGAAGCGCAGCCGGTGCGAGCCCTTCTGCCAATTCAACGTGTCGGTCATCTGATAGGTGCGCAACACGCGGTTTTGAGGCACGTTGACGTTGTTGCCGATGATGAATTGAGGCGCCAGGGTGGTGAAGGTCTGCGGCCCCCCCAGACCGATGCAGGCCACCGGGTCGGGGCAATCCTGGCTGTCGGGAATTCTCAGCCGTCCGCTGTAGAAGCTGTAGGAGTAGCGGAAGTCGTTGACCACATTCCCTGTGAACACCGAGGTCACGCCGCCGAGCGCCTGGGTCGAGACGTTGCGGGTCGGAACCCAGTACGAAGGCATGGTGCCGCCGTCGCCGTTGAAGTTGTGATTGTTGTCCGTGCTGAATCGCACAAAGGCGTTGTGCTTATCATTCACCTTGAAATCGATTTTGAGGTTAGTCTGTTTGAAGGTGAGCGGCTGCGGGAACGCGCCATCAAACTTCGACCAGATCGGGTGGTTGTTGCTCACCAGCAGTACGCTGTCCTGGTTGTTATACTCCCCGTTGAAGAAGAAGAATGCCCGGTCCTTCTTGATCGGGCCGCCGAGGCTGCCGCCCATCTGCCGCCGCGCGAAGAACGGATCCTTAGTGCGCGCATCACGTTTCAGCAGCGGGTAGGCCCCGAGGTTGTGATCCCGATAGTACATGAAGGCCGATCCGTGAAAGGCGTTTGAGCCGCTGCGCGAAACGACGTTGACCGAACCGACGCTGGTTGTGCTCGTAGAAAGATCGAATTGGAAGGTCGAGATCTGGAACTCCTGCACCGACTCCTGCGAGAAGTTCTGCGAGGTCCCTCCGGTGACTCGGTCATTGATCGTCGCGCCGTCAACCGAGATGCGCGTCAGGGCTTGCGAAGCGCCGGCGATGGAGACGCGGAAGAAGTTGTTCGGCGAAGACCCCGGATTATCGACCGACGTGACGCCCACGCCCGGTTCGAGCAAGGCAAGTTGTAGGAAGTTGCGCCCGTTTAGCGGCAGGTTTTCAACCTGCATGCGGTTAACCACGCCGTCAATCTTATAGTTCAGTTTGTCGATGATCGGGGCTTCGGCCACCACATCAACGACCTCGGCTTTAGTGCCGGCGCGCAACGTGGCGTTCACCGTGCTGAGACTGCCGACCTGAACGACCACTGAGATGTTATTAGTGGCGAAGCCCTCAGCTTCTATCTTTACTTCATAGTCACCGGCCGGAAGGTTCTCAACTGCGTAGATACCATCGCCGCCGGTGTTGGTTGTTCTGGCAGCGCCCGTGGCCTTATTGGTGACCGTGACGTTGCCGTTTGTAATCACGGCGCCCTGTTGGTCCTTGACCAAGCCGCTGATCGAACCCGTTGGGTTTTGCGCCATGACAGGGACGGTTGTACGTGCTACTAGCGTCAACAACGCGACACTCAGCAGCAAGAGTTTGAACTTAATGTGCATATGTCTCCTTTCAATTCCTGTGAGCGGGTAAGAGTCTCGTTTTCAATCAAACTCCGTTCAATGAGCGGAGCGAGCTAAGCCTCACTATTGACCTGTCGACTCGTGGCACGGGAGAAATGCACACCAGCCGGTCAGCATCAGTCGTGCGCATAAGGCCAGATATGATTAAACTCAAGTGGCGATCCCACAACGCGGCCGTCAACCTGTAACAAGACTTATGAAATTTAATGCTTAGGAAGCCTCCAAGACGGCATATGATTGATTTTTCGCGCAAGAATGTCAAGCTGAATTGTGCTACACCGCCCCCCCGCCCCCGGGCAGCAATTGGCCACGCGGCGACCGATTAAGGCCGTAGCCGCGGCTTCGCCCTCCGCGGGCGAATGTTGACTGCCGAAGCGGTCGGCCTATACAATCCGCCAATCATTCATCCTGATCGCGACGAATCACAAGGAGGACTAATCCTGTGGACGAGCTCTACAGCAAGGAAAACTTGCACTACCGCGACCTTGCGCGCACGATCGCCGAGCAGCATGTTAAGCCCGTCGCCGCCGAGCTCGACCGTTCTGGCGAGTATCCCTGGAGCGTAATCAAGGCTCTTCAAGAACAGGGATTGATGGGCGTATGGATACCAAAGGACTACGGCGGAGCGGGCGCGGGCCTACTCAACCTCTGCATCGTAGTCGAGGAGATATCTCGCAAGTGCGGGGGCATCGGTTGCACTTACGTCGTCAACGCACTCGGCTCGCTGCCGATCGTCCTCGCTGGAACCGAAGAGCAAAAGAAGAAGTACCTGCCCGACATAGCTTCGGGCAAGAAGCTAATCGCCTTCTGTCTCTCGGAAAAAGACGCGGGCTCTGACGCTGGAAGTCTGAAGACTCACGCTGAACGCGACGGCGACGACTATGTGATCAACGGCGACAAGAAGTGGACCACCAACGGAGCGGCAGCAAGCATCTACAGTGTCTTTGCTACCGTGAATCCCGAGCGCGGCACTCGTGGTGTGACCGCTTTCATAGTCGAGCGCGACACGCCGGGGTTTGAGCTGGGCAAGCGCGAAGATTTGATGGGAATACGCTGCGTGCCGGTGAACGAGACGCGCTTTCGAAACTGCCGCGTGCCCGCTTCTGAACTGCTGGGCGGCGCCGAAGGCCGCGGCTTCAAACACGCGATGATGACCCTTGACGTCGCGCGGCCATTCGTCGCTGCGCAAGGATTGGGCATCGCACAAGGCGCGCTCGATCTGGCGCTCGAGTATACGAAGAATCGGCAACAGTTCGGACAGTCGATCGCTTCATTCCAGGGGATTCAGTTCATGCTCGCCGACATGGCCACACAGGTAGAAGCGGCGCGCCATCTGGTATACACCGCAGCGCGAGCGGTTGACGCCGGCGTAAAGGACGTTTCGAAGATATCGGCGATGTGCAAGGTGTTCGCAACAGATACCGCGATGAAAGTGGCGACGGATGCGGTGCAGTTGTTCGGCGGGTACGGCTACTGCAGAGACTACCCGATCGAAAAGTACATGCGCGATGCGAAGATCACTCAGATCTATGAAGGTACGAATCAGATTCAGCGAATGGTTATCGGCCGCGCGCTGATCCGCGAAGGCGCGTCAAGCTAGTCGAAGTCAGTGAAAGATCACACTCCTGGCGATCGATACCTAGCGAAGGATCACATACGCGGCTGCGTGCCTTTGTGTTTATTCTGTTTGATCGATGGCGATAACGATCTTCCCGTTGGCGACGGCCTCGCCGTGACCGGTCGGCGGAGATCGCCTCAGTAAACCCGCTTCAAAAATCATCCGTCCCAGCGTCGCGAGTATCGCGCCCAACGCCGTCAACTCGAACACGATTATTCCGAAAGCCCACATTGACACGATCGGCATTCCGCCCGTCACAAGACCAACGCGCCTCGATGTCCAGACGGTCAGCAGGATCGCGAAGGCCGCTCCGAGCAAGCCGCCCGCAATCGCAAATCCCCCGATGCGCGTCTTCGGTCCATCGGTAGTCTCAAGATGCAAAGGCTCCGATGACATAACGGTGATCGACGAACTCGGCACGCCCTCACGCTGAAGCTCGCGAAGCGCGGCGACCGCTTCAGCACGAGTGTCAAACACTTCGACCCTGGTTTCAGCCATCTTGTTCACGCTTTCTCGAATCCAACTTCAGGCGAACTAACAATTGTCGCTTCACCGTGCTCGCCCAGCGGCAACCCCTCTTTGTATTCCCACACCGCGATGATAGGAAACAGCCTTGCGAAAATCGAGTACAGCAAGACGAAGTAGCCAAACGTACCCGCCGTCAATGTCAGCTCGACCCAGGTCGGGCTGTACGTCCCCCAGTTGAAAGTCAACTTCGGCTGCGCCAGCGTAGGTACGATGATCAAGAATCGCTCGAACCACATTCCAACCACGATCAGCGCGGACGCGATCACCGTTCCCTTGATCGTCCTGAATCGCTTGATCGCAAGCAGCGGCGCCGGAATCACGAAGCAGCAAATGACCGTTCCCCAGAAGAGCGGCGAATACACGCCGCTCACCTTCGAGTGAAACACCGTCATCTCTTCGGGCAAGTTTCCGTACCACGTCGTCAGGTACTCGCCGAAGGTGAAGTAGAACCAGATCAGGCTCATGGTCAACAGCAACAGCCCAAGATTATTGAAGTGAACCGGGCGAAGATAGGCTTCGAGATGAAACACTCGCCTGATCACCGCCATCGCGATAATCAGCGCGGCGATGCCTGAGAAGATCGCACCCGCGACGAAGTAAGGCCCGAACATCGTCGAGTGCCACATCGGGCGAATCGTCATCGCGAAATCCCAAGAGACGATCGTGTGTACAGAAACGGCTACCGGAATGATCACGACTGCCATCACTCGCACAGCACGTTCGAGCCGGTCCCACTGAAGCTCCGTTCCTCGCCATCCGAGACTTAACGCCCCGTAGAAGCGCCGCCACAGCCCGCGCGATTTGTCTCTCAACAAGGCGAGATCAGGAATCAGCGGCAGATACAAGTAGATGATCGAGCCAAGCAGGTAGGTGTTGATGGCGAAGAAGTCCCAAGCGAGCGGCGAGCGGAAATTCGGCCACAGACCTCGCTCGTTAGGATAGGGCACCAGCCAGTAGAAGAACTGCGGGCGGCCGAGATGGATGATCGGAAACAACGCGCCGATCATCAGAGCGAATACCGTGATTGCTTCTGCGCATCGAGTGACCGGTCTTCGCCACTCAGCCCCGGTGACTCGCAGGATCGCCGAGATCAATGTTCCCGCGTGCGAGATGCCGATCCAGAAAACGAAGTTGGTAATATCGAGCGCCCAGAAGACCGGCCGGTTGATACCCCAAACCCCCAAGCCGCGCGAGAACTGATAGCCCAGCGCAACGACCGCGGCAAGCACGAGTAGCCCGCTTATGGCTACTGTCGCATACCACCCTCGGCTGGGCTTGTTAACCGGCCCGAGCAGATCGTAGTTGATCTTCGCGTATGTTGGTCTATTGGCCAATTTCCCGCTTATTGGTTTGTCTTTCCGGATGCAGGCCTGGTCACCGTAAGGGATGGCCGATAGCGCATCAGGTAATTAGTGATGCGCTCACAGGGCTGCAAATCAACCGCAATGTTTGCAGCCTCTGCCTCGCGGCGAAGCGCAGCGCGGCCCGCCACGTCCCACGCTACCGGCCAGGTCGCTTCCTGTTTTTCATTGTCAGCAATCGGGCGAACAAGCAGCCAGTAGCGATCCGGGGCGATATTTGCGAAAGCGAATGCGCCGTCGCTCTCGGTGTCAGTTTCAGCGAATCGCTCGGCATTGCCGGCGTTCTCACGCTCGAAAGGCACAAGGTGGGCGCGGAGCCGTGCGGGCAATTTCGCTTTTTCATCCGAAGCGGCGACTCGCCCACGAATGCTGGCCGCGCCTTCCGCAACGTTGATGATTACTCCCTTGACGTGCTCTCCCGATTTGAGCGCGATGTCATTTCGCGCCGCATTACCGGGCTGTCTGCCGGTCTTAGGCATTGTCACGGCGCGCGCATAGAGGTCTTCGTTGATTAGCTTCATTTTCAGGCGATACTGCCCCGGAGGGAGGCCTGTGACAATGAAGTCGCCCTTTTCGTCGGGCGCGCCCGATGTAATAGAATCGAAAAATAAGGCGAGGAGATCTTTGGGCGTGGCTTTGTCATTGCGTAAGGCGTTGACGACGGTTTCTTCAACCGACGCTTCGCGCGCGGGTTTGCACTCCGGTTTGCGCTTAGCTTTCGGCGAGACTTCCATGACGATATGCCCGGCAATCGAGCCAAACCAAAGAAGCGTGAGTTCAAGTCCGGTCGCATCGGCCCCCCTAACCGTGATCGACCGTGGTTGCGAGGCCGCGTATGGGTCGTTGAAACTTTTTTGAGCTATCAAATAATAGTCTCCATCCGGCACGCCATGAAAAGCGAAAGAGCTATTCGCTTCGTAACCTTTCCAACTGCTGTCCTGAATCACGCCGCTCTTAGCGTTTATGAGCTTCAAATAATATCCGCCGGGCGATTTGTCATCCGCAGCGCCGTAACACTTGCCGCTGATGGTATGCCCCGGCTCGCTTCGATAGCTTATGTTTATCCCGCTCACTTCTTGGCCGAGACTTACTCTTACTTCTTGCGCATCGTCGCGCCCGGATGAAGGGTAATAAATGGGAATCTCGTTGCTGAGGTCTTGATCCTGGTATACGACGATATGATTTACCTTCAGCAGGTAAGAGCCCGATGCGAGACCGTAGATTCTGTAGATGCCGCGATCATCTGTTTCACCTTGCTTAACGTTATCCCATTCGTGGGTGAACCGCACCGCACGGCTTTGTGAGTCGCGCACGCGAATGGCAACTACTTTCGCTTTTACCATCGGCGCGCCAAACGAATCTGTAACTGCGCCTGTTATGGCTCCGCCTTTGCGTAGTCTGAGTGTGACAAAGTCGCCTGTGACGTGATAGCCGCTCGATCCGCCTTTGTTATCTTGGACGTAACCTACTGCGTAGCACCATACAACAGAGGCCTTTGCCGGCAAGCCGTTCACTTGAAAGCCGCCCTCGTCATCGGTGGCAACCTCCAAGTCTTCTTCACTCCGTCCATTGACCGGCCTGACATAAACGACGACGTTAGGAAATGGCTGACCGGATTCATCCGTAACGCGCCCGCTTATCGAATCTGCGCGTTTTTGAGCCTGTTGATTTGAAGCGTCTTTTCTTCGAGCAGGCAAGACCTGCGACTGCCCCGTTTCTATGAAGGCCGCGAGCATCAATAGCAACGAGCACAATGCGGACAGGGCGCGGCAAGCCTCAACGCTGGGAGAAGGCATGTTCGCGCTACGGCGAGCGAGCTTCAAAATCATTGTCGCTTCTCCTGCGGCTTCTTGCTCAAATCAAGCACGAGCGTTATTTCAACCTCCGCCCCTTCAGTTAAGGAAACGATCTTTGTGACAGTCATTGATGGCTTTATTGAGCCATCGTCCTTTCGCGGGGTGAGGAAGACATCGAGGCTTATTTCATACTCGCCTGGTGGCAGACTATCAATCACAAAGCGCCCGCGCGCATCTATGCCCCCGAACCCTCTCGTCGGGCCGCCTGATGCATTCGGCCCCAGTCCCCTGTTGTTGAACCAGGAGCCATCTTGTTTCGGCTTATTGGTAGGAGTGGCCGACACGTTGAGGCTAGCGCCTTTAGGCAGCGTGCCGCCCTCGATTTTGATTTGCCCGCGCACAACGCCTTTGTAGCAAGCGACTACCACGCGCAAGCCTGAAACGCTCTCGCCGGGTCCGACTTCAATCTCGCCGCGTCGGACTTCAATCCCTTCCACTGTCTGCTCAACTTTGTTGAGCGGAACTCCGTCGCGCTCTATTCTGATAACCTGGAAGTCCTCGCTCCAATTGTCTGGATGAATACTTAAACGACGACTGCCCGGCGTAACTCCTGTGAGGTGAAATGATCCGTCTTTGTTTAAGGGCTCGCCAACCCACCTCGAGCCATCAGTGATGCTGAGGCGCGATAACTTGGCGACGGCCGCCGCATCGGTTGCGCCTTCGAGGACTACAACACCGCTGATGCTCCCGGAGCGATAAACTTTTATTTCCAGTCCGGCAACATCCGCGTTTGAAATCTCAAACGCTAATCCCTCGCCGTACCACAGAGAACCCCCTTCGTCGCTTATTTGGATCTTGTATTTTCCAGGATGAAGACCGTCCATACGAAACTCGCCTTTGGAATCACTTGCCTTGACATCACGAAACAATTCCTCGAAATCTCCGCTCTTGTTATCTTCAAGATTAGGTTTCTGCTCGCAAAAGACATTCTCTTGAGGAATCGGGCTTCCGGTTTGCGCATCAACTAAGCGCCCGGTTGCTGCATAGGTCTTCGTCTTCGTCTTAACTTTAGGGCGGCGGTTGACCTTTATATCAATGCTTGTCACCTCACCGCCCGCCGCGACTTCAACCATTTCTGCCTTCGATTTATCGGTGACACCGGGATAGTAAGTCCTCGGAAACCTAACTTGATTACTACTCATAGGACTGTTAGCTACGCCCACTCTGTAGCGGCCCGGCGGCAATCCATAAGCGCGATACACTCCGCGATCATCTGTGCTGGCTTTTGAAAACGAAAACTCCTCATAGCTGCCGTCTTTGAAAGGAACGATCTCTACATCCCCATCAATGACCGGTCGCCCGTTAGCTTCAATGGCGCGGCCCATGATGACCCCGCCCGGCATGATCTTCAGGTCAATGCCTTCGATGTTTTCCCCTTCATCTAGTGTGAGCCACTTGCCTAACGAATCCCGGTCGTCTTCTCCGTCTTTCGTTGTAAAGGACGGCGCGTCAAGAGTGATCCTGCAACTGCCTGCCCGAATGCCTTTCAAGTGGTAGTGGCCGCTTGCGTCAGTGAAATCAATCGCCACAAGCCCCGAATCAGATGCTCCATTTTGCAGCGCCATAACCTTGACGCCGCGCGCAGGCTTGCCCTTGAGGGTGACTGTGCCCGTGACGGAGCACGTTGCTTTTTGATCTTGCGCGCCAGATTGAGCATGCGGGCCGATTGCTGCGACAAGAATCGTTGCGATGAAGATGGTGATGCGATTGCGCGCGCGCATTACGTTTCTCCTTATGGTTGGCATCAGGCGTTGAAGAGACGCTCAGTTCGATCTTGCGCAGTCCAGACTCCGCGAATAAATCGGACTGAGCCGCTATGGAGGCGATTATACGAGCCTTGCGCTGGCTACGCAATCAATCACTCCTTTTGAACTGGCCGTAAACAAATTCGCTTTCCCGAACCGGTGCACGCTGCTCAATCGCCTTTGTTCAAATAGATCACACGCGGCTTCGTGCCGAGTTCTTCAAGCAATCGGATCGCGCGGTTGCTCTTTGCAAGCCGCGATACTTCACTCTCCGGATCTGCGATGTTGCCGAAGTACATTGCCTTCGTCTGGCAAGTCTGAACACACGCCGGCGTTACGTCACCATCGCGCACTTCGCGGCCTTCGTCTTTCGCTTTGTCTTCGCCCTTGCGAATGCGCTGGATGCAGAACGTACACTTCTCCATCACGCCTCGCGTGCGCACTGACACTTCCGGGTTCAGAGCTTTTTCGAGCGGCGCGTCCCATTTCGGATCGAAGAAGTTGAAGAAGCGCACCGTGTACGGGCAGTTGTTCGCGCAGTAGCGAGTACCCACACACCGGTTGTAAACTTGCGCGTTCAAGCCTTCGTCGGTGTGATAAGTCGCATAGACCGGGCACACCGGTTCACAAGGCGCTTCCTCGCAATGCTGGCAGAGCACCGGCATGAACTTGACCTTTACGTCGGGGTATTCGCCTTCGAAGTAGCGTTCGATGCGAATCCAGTTGATCGAGCGTCCCTTCGCGGCTTCTTCGGGTCCGACGGTGGGGATGTTATTCTCGACGCGGCAAGCGACGACGCACGCTTCGCATCCGGTGCAGCGGTCGAGGTCGATCACCATCGCCCACTGAGGTTTGTTTGATTTGGTTGCTTCGGTCATCTGGTTTCGGGTTCAGGGTTCAGGGTTCAAGCTTTAGCTTGCCGGCCGCACACGCAACCTGAAGGTTGAACTCTGAGCCTATCGCTTCCTTTCCATCTGCTCCTGCAGGTCTGTTCCGAATCGGATCAGACTCGCTTTGCCGCCTACCTTGGTAACCTTCGCGCTAGTCGACTGGCCGGGCACTCCAAACGGATTCAATACAAAGACATTCGGGCCTCGGCCGTTTGCATATCTACCGAACGCAGTGTGTCCCTGACCGTACGGCATCGCGATCACTTCCGGTCTGATTGCGGGATATAGCACAGCCGGCGCACGCACCGATCCGTGCTGGGTCGTGACCTCGACGAGGTCGCCATCGCTCACGCCGAGCGACGCGGCGGTCTTCGGGTTTATCTCAACCCAACTTCCCCACACCACCGATGTTAGCGGGTCGGGCAGTTCTTGAAGCGCCGGTAGATTCGCTGTGTCCCCTGAGCCAAGCGCCGCGTGCTCATAGCACAGCAACGTTAGCGGATACGAATCATTAGTTGTTTCTATCTGCCCAAGGAGAGTTGAAAAGCCAAGTGGCTGAACCTGCGAAACGGAGCCTTTGCCCGGCGCATCCCCAACCCAAACCCCGGCTTCCAAAAAACTCTTCAGTGGCTCATCTTCGGCATCACCACCGCGGTCAGGTGTCTTCAACCGTTGGGCGGCATACTTCACCATAGACTCCGCCGACTGGAACGCTTCTGAGTCTGCTTCTTTGAACCCGAGGTGGCGGCAAACAGCGAGCAACACATCCGCGGTTTGCATAGTGTTGTGTTGAGGCACCAGAACGGGCTGGACAAGCGAGACAGCGGCCTTCGATCCAGCCATCAACGTTGAATGTAGGTCCCATCCTTCAAGATCCGTGTGATCCGGCATTATGAGATCAGCTAACTGAGTCGTCTCATCCATGAATGACGAGAAACTAGCGATGAACGGCAATCCCTCAATCCACTCTATCGACCTGGGCGCAACGTGCAGAGGATTGACCCTATGGGCGAGTAGCGCAGTTACACCCACTGGCTTGCTGGAATTGTTTAACATTATTGACAGGTCGTTTATTCCCCAAGGCCACCATCCTACGCCGGGGATGTCAACGTTCGGCAGGCCACCTAACGCATCGAATCGGCCACTCTCGGGTAGCAACACCCCTCCAGGCTTGTTGATGTTTCCAGCTAACTTGTTTAGAAAGTGGATTGCCAGTTCGTTAGTATCAGCGAGTTCTCTTGATGAGCCTGCACCTGGTCCAATCGCGAGCGGGTGTTCGGATTCCGCAAACTCGCGAGCGACGCGGACGATGGTTTCGGCCGCGATGCCAGTTAGAGTAGCGGTCTGTTCTGGTCCGTATGCGTCGAGCGGTTCAAACAGCGCCTTTGGAGCGGTAGCGTCCTTGACTAGCCCTTCACGGACAATCACCTGCGCGATGGCTAGGGCGATCAGACCTTCACTTCCAACAGTCGCTGGGAGCCACTGATCAGCGTTCGCTCCCGTCATCGACATGCGCGGCTCCACCTGCACAAACTTGCCGCGCGCTTTGCCGCGGGATCGGCGAAACTCGCCAAACGCTAGCGAGTACATGACGGGCGAATGCCAGGTCTCAAGGAACCTTGCTCCGAATGATAATAAGTACGTTGCGTTAGCTATGTCGAAAATCGGCGTGGCTTCGCGCCCATAGCTCTGATCATAGCCGCGAGCCAATTCACGGCTCGACGACTCATGGGTGGCCCAAAACTTTGCATTGAGCGCGGCGCTCAGAAAGTCTACGGCAATACCGATGACCCCACGGGAGCTAAGGGTAGCGAAGACAATACCGTTGGCATTTGCACGCAGCTTATCCGCAAGCGTGTTAATCGCTTCGTCCCAACTGATCTCTTCCCACTTGCCTTCGCCGCGTTCGCCAACGCGTTTCATCGGGCCCTTGATCCGGTCGGGGTTGTACAACACCTCCAAGCCAGCCTGGCCTCGAGCGCACAACGCTCCGCGATTGACGGGATGAAGCGGGTTGCCTTCGATCTTGTTAGCCTTGTGTTCGCGAGTTCGAACGACTATGCCGCAACCCGCCGGGCACATGCCGCAGGTGCTCGCCGTCGAGTAGTCTATGCCCGGCACGTACTCGTCGTCGGGAATCAATGCCGGAATGAGCTTCTCTTCAGGATGTCCGCACGCGGATAACAGCGAAGCGCTGGTAGCTCCGATGCCGCTCAGGATTATGAACTCTCGACGTTTCATTATTCTCTGTTCAGGGTTCAGGGTTCGTGGTTCCGGGTTGAACCCTGAACACTGAACCCGGAACCCGGAACTTGTTCCCGGAACCCGGAACTTGTCTTTCATCGATGGCAGACATAGCAATCCACACTAACGCTTCGGGATTGGTGGCAGTCGATACACCATCCCATGGTCTGGTTTACTTCGCGACGCACGCGATGCATCTCGCCGATCTTCCCGTGACACGTTGTACAATCGATTCCCGCCCTAATGTGCGGCTTATGCGTGTAGTACGCGTTAGCTTCTGGTTCGAGCCAGTACACGCGCTTCCACGGCGGCTGCTCTTTTCGCTCGGCGAACGCTGCGAGCTTCTGAACCTCGGGGCTCTCGGTCTTGATCGACTCGTGGCAACCCATGCACGTTGAAATATTAGGAATCGTCGCGTGCGACGACTTGTCTACGTTCTCGTGACAGAAGGTGCATTCAAGCTGTGGGGTGTCTTCCCCTTCTTTCGTCACGTGCTGCCAGTGATCGAATTCGATTGGTTGTACAGGCGCGTCGGGTCTGGCGGTTGCTCGCAACAGAAAGAAGCCCGCGACCGCGATCACCACGACTGCCAACACTATGAGTTTCGTCAGTCTTCTCATCCGACTGGCTTGAGCTGCCTGGCTGAAGTTGTTGGTGCTAGGTCGCGCAGACGGCTGGCGCGACGCCAGATTATACAGACGATGTGGATGAATCAAAAATCAGATCGGCGGATTGACCGAGCGGCGCCGCGTGGAAGGTTGGAGCGGCCACCGTTTGCGCGGTGCGCGTTTCGTAGACCAATCCCGGACGTGAGTGCCTCCAACTTCAGCTTCAATACATTCGCTCAAGCTTGATCCCCGTGTAGTACTTTTGAAGAATCGCCGTGTACGTGTAGCCATCCTTCGCCAATCCATACGCACCAGTCTGGCACATTCCAACACCGTGGCCCCAGCCTCGTCCCGTAAACACAAACGCGACAACGCGGCCTCCCGTATCAGTCTCGCGGTCGACTACGAAGAGATATTCCTTCACGCCGAGCGCCGCCCGAATCTGAGGGCGGCGCAATCGCACGTGGCCTTCATCCCCTTTAACTTCGACCTCCGTTACCCGGCTTGAAGAGCTGAAAGCCACCGGCTCGATTTCCTCAACTCGTCCGACCTTTATGCGGGCGCGAGTGAGCCGCTGCTGGAGATCTTCGACTGGAACGCGCTCTTGCCACTGAGCCACGCTCGAAAAGCGGTCGCTCGAAGCGCCGCGCTCTGAAGCTGCTGCTTCGAGGAAGTCCACCAGCCCCGCGGCGTTCAGATGGTAGGTGACGCGCTCGCCGCCTACGAGCGGTAGCCGGTCAACCACGTAGCTCTCGCCGCCCACGTTACGGAACAACCACGCGTCGTCGGCGACTTCGATGCCGTTAGGTTGGACATTTCGCTGTGCACCGTCTTGCGCCGTGAACTTCGGGGGCGCGAGATCCTTTGCCGCAACTCCCGGCGGGTTGTTTTCGCGCGTCTCATCTTGCTGGGCGCGCGCAACGCGGGCGGGTGCGCTCGCGTTCACACTCGTGAAGCGCGAACCTTGCCCGCGCGTCCCAGCGTTAATCGACGCCAGGATCAAACGCCCATTTTCCGAGGCCGCCGAAGTTTCAACCTTGAAACCGGAGGTCTGAGCTTTGAAATTTGAGATTTGAGATTTGCGATCGGCGGTTGATTTCGAAAAGATCGCGTGAGCCAGAGTCTCAACCGCCTGTGCTCGGGTGATCGAAGTGCGTCCGTCAAGTGGCGCGCCGGCAGGCAGACGAAGTATGCCTTCTCTTAACAGCATCGCCATATCCGCGCGGGCCGCTCGAGGCAACTGTTCGGCTCGCAAGCCAGCGAGCAAGTAGTCGACGTCCGCCGGAGCCAGCAGCGTGCTCGCCCGGTTTTCGCCGTAGATCGATGCCGCAACCAGACGCGCGAACTCAACCAGCCGCGTCACGTCGCCGTACTCGAAACTGAGCTTCTCTCTTCGAGCGAGCCGCGCGATGTTTTCTATCCAGCTCTTCACCTCCGCTTGATCGGGCGAGCCGCGCAGATAGTTACTCGTCAAGCGGCGCGGAAGCGACAACCCGAGCACCGAAAGCAGCGCGACTTCTCGAGCGATCGATCGACCGTCGGTTCCGGCCAGGAGCTCCGGCGTTCGTTTGGTCGCGATGTCTCGCCCCGCAAGCGACTGCCGGTCAGAAGCGCACGCGACCCCGCGAAGATAGGCCACGGCCTTTCCTCCGAAAACTTCTTCGTTATTCTCGGTTCGGCCCCCGCAGTTGGCGGTGTATAGCGCTTCTATGGGCGTGAGTTTTCCATCTTCGTCCGGAAAGACCGCAACCACGCCGCGCGTCTCGTGGATTGCGCGATTGGTCAGCTCGCGTTCCGAGGAGCGCCCGCCGTACACCTGATCGCGAGTGTCGTCGACAAGATCGAATCCATCATCTCGATGACGGCTCATGCGCGCGAGCGCGTAAGAGCGCGCCGCGATCGCTTGCGCCTTTAACGCTTCGATCTCGGGATAGGCGCCCGGGGAAAGTTCCATCGGCACCACCCCGCAAAGATAGTCTTCAAGCGGGAGCGCGTTCACCACATTGATCCGTCCGCGCGAGTTCAAAATGAGATGTATCTCGCCGCGATACTCTCTTTCTCCCACTCGAACCGTCTGCGGTCCTGAAGCAGAGACGTTTGAGGCCGCAATTGCGCTATCGCCCGGTTGGGTTCGTTCTCTGGAACTACTCGACAAGATCGGCTCGCTGCTGCGTTTGTCGCGCCGCTGCTCGGCCGCCGCGGAGACTATCAGTTCGTTCCCGCTTGAAAGCGCGATCTTATCCGCGGACAGCCCGACTATCTGAAGCTCGCCGCGTCCCGGCTTCACGCTCGAACGATCGGTCGAGTAGCCGGCTTGAGCTTTGTGTTTTGCGGCACGGGCATTTGTGTCGCTGCCCGAGTCCGGCGCGCGGCTTTCTGTCGCGTTCGAATCGGTCACTATTCGCAAGTCTTCGTAATCCTTCGCGCGCAAGCGCTCCAGCATGCGCGCCGCCTCGTTTCGAGTTTTGAACTCACCGATCAACACCTCGTATTCTTTGTGCTTCTCGTCGAAGGCCATCGTCACCGGCTCGGAGAATTTCTTCTTGAGCTCGTCGATAAGTTTGCGGGCGCGGCGCGATTCAGAGAAAGCCCCCAGGCTCACACGATACGAGGATTCGTTGGAATGGAGCGGCGCTGCCTTGTCGGATTGACGGCGCAATTCCACGCGCAGCGTTCCGCTCGAGATTTTCTTGCCCTCATCGAGGCTCGCGGGCGCGCGATTCACAACGAGGCCGGATGAACAACTGAGCGCGACCGACGTGACATCGGTCATCAGCGCGATTCGAATGATGGGACCATCGGGCGAAGGAGACTTAGCGCGGCCGGCTTGCGGTTCTACGGTGCGAGGGCGAGTGGAGCTTCTATCCTCGCTTTGTTGGTTGCTCCTGGCACGATCCTTTGAAGATGAGGATTGTTTCTGTGCGGGCACCGCTCCGGCGAAGGTGACGGTCGCCGCAAGCAAGGCGCTTTGAGCACAGCCCGAGACAACTAGTGCCAGAGCGAATGCCAGACCGAATGCGAGACGACGCGCTGGACGCCCGCTTCTATTCACGATGTTCATAGCAGGACTACAGGGTGAAAAAATAAACCGTAACCGTAAAGGTTAGGGCATCGCCTGCGGCTTGGGGGAATCCTTCAAAGGGACTTGCAGTATATATAGCTTGTCTTGCGTAGTCGTCAAGCACTGAGTAACCCGTCGAGCGCGCGAGCCGGGTGGTCAAGATCTGGCCGTCGCGTTTGATGACCAGCAGGAAGTCGGCCGAGACCTTATCTCTAAGAACGTCCTTGATCCACTCGCGCGGCATGATTCGCTCATTGGCTTTCCGGATCTTTGCGCGCACCAAAGCCATGTACTGGCCCTGTGCCGCTTCCAGTCCGAGGGCGCTGGACTCCGATCTGTTGCCGCGTCGCACCCCGGCCGCCGTTGCGTCCGATCCAGCGGTGTTGTTGGGAATCACGTCTGGCTTTTGTGCGGGCGTTGGCGGGGTGGGGACGGCCTGCGTTGGAGGAGTCTGCGCGATCATCGCCTCATCGAGAACAGGGATGCGATTGGCTTGTATCGACGAGGTTTCGGGCGGAGTTGGTTGATGAGCTGCCGGTGCGGTACGGTCTCGGCCGCCGCTTCCACGCGAAGCCCTCAACTGTCTTTCGATCTGATCCGCGGAAGGGAGCCGCCCGGCATTGCCTTTCTGCGTCGAAGGCTTTGGAGAGCGCGCGACGAGGTGAACGTCATCGGCGGTCGCGGGATCAAACTGAAGCCGGTTGATATCGGCGCGTTCGAGAGGTTCGGGGGCCGTTCGCAGCGCGCGGTCGGGAGGGGGCGCTAACTCTATCAGGGTCACAAGCGACGCCTGGCTTCTACCACTGGCGATCGCTCGCATCATCGCCCACGAGTCGAGCTTGATGAGCGCTGCATAGAAGATGACGTGAACGACGACCGACACCGCAAGCAGAGAAGTGAATCTGCGGTCGCGGCCGACGTTTGACCACAATGATGCGAGAGGACCTGCTCCCCTCTCTTGGTCATCGGTGTATCTGTCTAGCGTCTTGAGCACAACTTCTTGAACGCGGTTTCTAGTTTCTGGTTTCTAGTTTCGGCGTTCGTGGTTCAGGGTTCGTGGTTCAGGGTTCAGGGTTCAGGGTTTCAAGTCGTTTGCTACTCATGAATGTCCGCTAGCTGAGTTCAAAGACGACCTCTCGAACTCTGAACCCTGAACCACGAACCCTGAACCCTGAACCCTGAACCACGAACGCCGACACTAGAAACCAGAAACTCTTTCCACTCTTTCAACCGCCAGCGAGTTAAAACGCCGCCTTATCTCTTTCATATCAAACGCATCGACTCTTGGATGAACCCGATTCGTAATTAGAACGAACACGCGCCGCTTGTGCGGGTCCATCCATATGCTTGCTCCAGTGAAGCCGTTATGGCCGAAGGCGGTCGGAGGAAGCGCCGGCCCGGCCGAACAGTCGGGCGTCTCCGCCAGTACCCACGCGAATGACCTCGACGTCGCGCAGCCCCGCGTGAAGTTGTCGCTGAACAAGTGAAGCGACTCGGACCGCAGAAGCTCGCTGCCAGGCAAGAACTGATTTGCCATCCGGAATACTTCGCGCGCAGTTGAAAACAATCCGGCGTGCCCGGCTACCCCGCCCATGAAGTGCGCGTTGCCATCGTGAACCTCTCCCAAAATCAAGTCCTTCCGCCACCGGTAGCGCGAGGAGATCGACGAAGACGCGCCGCCAGGCGACCTGACCGAGAGTTCCAGGAGCGAAGCTTCGTGGTCTTCCGCTGCGAACCGAATAGGCGTGTCAAAGCCCATCAACCGCCGCCGGGCAGTCACGTCGGCGACCGCGTTCGCAAGCTCAAACGACTGGCCGTGCTCGGTCGCCGCGATCTCGCGACGCAGTTCCGGCGCCGGGTTGAACATGGTGCGCTTCAGATCCAATGGCTCGAATATCTCTCTTTCCGCCAACCGGTCGAGCCGCTCGCCCGTGATCCGCTCCAGCACAAAGGCCAGAAGAATATAGTTTAGATCGCTGTAGATTACTTCACGCGGACCTTTCGGCTGCTGCGGTTCAAGCAGGATTTGGGAAATCGTGGCCGGGACATCCGCGCGAGTTTCGGCTTCCAGGTAAAGCGGGCGCCAGTTGGGCAAACCCGAGGTATGACTCATCAGTTGAGCCAGCGTGATCTCACGCTTGTCTTTATCATCAAACTCACTCAAGTACCGGGCAAGCGGCGCGTTCAAATCCAGTACTCCGCGTTCGGCGAATCTCACGACTAGCAGCGCCGTGACAAGCGGCTTAGTGAGCGAGGCGAGATCGTAGATTGTATCGAGGGTGACCGCTATGATCTCGGGCTCGATGACCGCGCGGCCCAATGCATCCTCGGCGACGATTTGTCCATCCTCGCCAATAACGTACTGCGCGCCGGGAAACGAGCCGCGCGCAATTTCCGATTGGAGATAGCTGGAAATGATTTCAGCGCTGTTTGCCATTAGTTCGCAACCGCTTTACTACTCAGAGAGTATAACGTCAGATTGCGATGGTTGAGAAGCAGGAGGGAGTGATGCGTGATCCGTGATTCGTGATGCGTGATCCGTGATGCGTGAACCGTGATGACTGACCACCTCATCCGGTCACGCATCACGCATCACATCTCATGCATCAGTCTTTCCCCGAAATCGGAACTCTCGTTGCCGGGCTGTTTCATAAAGCAGCATCGCCGCCGCAGCAGAGACGTTGAGCGATTCGACTCCGTCCGCCATCGGGATGTGCACGAACTCGTCGGCGTCTACCTCCGCAGACCCTGGTATCCCAGTTGCCTCGCTCCCGACGATCAAAGCGATCGGCACGGTCATATCCACCTCGACACACAGCTTGACCGTCGCCGCCCGAGCCGCATCCTCGATGATCGGTTGAGCTCGAGCTGGCATTGGGCACGAGGCGATTATCTTTATCTTATGCTCGCGGCAGCGCGCGACTATGTCCTGACTCTTTGCGCCGGTGACGACCGGCAATCGAAGCGCCGAGCCCATCGAAGCGCGAATCGATTTGTCATTGAAAGGGTCGACTGTGTAGCGAGTTGTTATGAGGCCGCTCGCTCCTGCCGCTTCGGCCGTCCGAATTATCGTGCCGAGATTTCCCGGGTCCTGCAGCCCGTCGGCAATGACTAGCAGATCAGGGGAACTCGCGAATAAATCATCGAGCTCGAAATAGGGCCGGCTGACGATGGCAGCCACTCCTTGCGGCGTTTTGGTGTCGGCGATGACTTCCATCACCTGCTTCGAAACGAGCGCGCCGCGGCATTGCACGCGACGCAGCGACTCGAGTAAGACGGCGCCTCGCTCGCTGGATTCAAGCTCGCCGGTGAAGGCGACGCTTTCGAAGCGCACTCCAGTGCTGATCGCATCTTCTATTAATCGAACGCCCTCCAGAAACACGTGCTGCCGCTCGCCCATCGAGCGCACGCGGCGAAAGCGTTTGACCAGCGGGTTCTGGCGACTGGTGATTTTCTCAACGAGCATGGTTGAACGCCCGGCACAGTATACTACACCGTCGCGTAGACTCAGTTCGGGCGTGCATCGGTAGTGTCCTAATCTTGTGTTAGTCGACTAGGACACTATCGGCCGACCGCGTATTTGGACTGCGGTGGCGTCTTTGCGTTGCCACCGCTTTCTGTCGTTTCGTGGGCGATAACCAAAAGCGGCGGCAACGCACAAAGGCCGCCGCAGTCCAAATAATCCGTCGCCCGTCATCGGTGTCGTGCGCCAGGGCACCTGCAAATATCAACACAAGATTAGGACACTACCCGTGCATCGAGTGAGTCTTCGATGACAAGAATGTTTGCTCCGAAGGCGCAATTGTCCGGGTCACTCCCAAGATTCCGTGACCAGCGCAATATCTGGGGGCCTTTCCTGGCTCGTTCAACGAAATTAATGACCGCTTCCGCGAATGCGCTTTCCCAGGAATGAACAGCCGCCGCCCGCCCGCGGCTGCGTACCCCCGATTTAATCCGGCGTATGAAACATTTGAGCGAACGAGAGAGCCTGGCACGCTAGTTGGCTACGCTGTTGAAGCGGGGCAACCTAGCCTGCGTCGTTTCGGCTAACGGTTTCTCTCTTCGTCCGAAGAGAGATTCTAGCGTTGGACAAAAACGTTCCGATCTTTGACGTGAGGACCATGGATGATCGCAGCTCGGATGCGACGGAGTCGTAGAAGAGGAAGCTGATGAGAGCGCCTTTTGGATGGATTGATCATCGACGGAAGCCTCCTCCCCGCCGCCAAGGTCGAGCCCTTGCTTAGGGAAGCTAACGAACTGGTTGCAATCATGGCGGCGTCGCGGATCTCAGCCGCGCGCCGGAAGCAATCGGCAATCGCCAATCGGAAATCGGAAATATGATTATGGAAACTCTACTGAAGGACATTCGCTACGGCGTTCGCACTCTCTTCAAGAATCGCGGCTTTACTGCCGTCGCAGTGCTCGCGCTCGCTTTAGGCATAGGGGCCAACACTGCGATCTTCAGCGTGGTTAACGCCGTGTTGCTACGGCCGCTTCCATTTGCGCAGTCGGATCGACTCGTGATGGTTTGGGAGAAACGGCTGCAGTTGGGTCGAGTGCGCAACGTCGTCTCGCCGCCGGATTTCAACGACTGGCGCGCGCAGAATCAAGTCTTCGAAGATATGGCCGCTTTCTCCGGTCAAGGCTTCAACCTCGGCGCCAGCACCGAGCCCGAACGGATTGAAGGCGCGGGCGTATCGCCAAGCGTCTTCTCGATACTTCGCGCCCGGCCGCGCATGGGGCGCGTCTTCGAAGCTGACGAAGACAAGCCCGGCAGCAATCCGGTCGTGATCATCAGCAGCGCGCTGTGGCGCCGAAGCTTCGCGTCTGATCCTGACATCGTCGGCAAGACAATCAAGCTGAACGAGAAGGCTCACACAGTCGTCGGGGTGATGCCGGCCGACTTTGTTTTTCCAAACAGGGTGTCAGAGATATGGGTTCCGCTTGTCCTTTCTCCTGATGACGCCGGCAATCGCGGCGGACACAATCTGAGGGTCGTCGCCCGCTTGAAGCCGGGGGTGAGCTTGCATCAGGCGCAAACGGAAATGGATTCGATCGCGGCTCAGCTCGAGCAGCAATATCAGGTCAACACCGGGCACGGCGCGAACGTGTTCTCGCTCTACGAAGAAACCGTGGCCGGCGCGCGGCCCGCGCTGCTCGTGTTGCTTGGAGCCGTTGCGTTTGTTCTGCTGATCGCCTGCGCAAATGTAGCTAACTTGCTGTTCGCGAGATCAGCCGCGCGGCAAAAGGAAATCGCAATTCGAACGGCGCTGGGCGCGAGGCGCTCGCGCATTATTCGCCAGTTGCTGACGGAAAGCGTACTGCTGGCGATCACCGGGGGGATCATCGGAGTGCTGCTCGCGTTGTGGGGGTTGGACCTTCTGCTCGCAATTGGAGAGAGCAGCATTCCTCGAGTGAAAGAGATCAAGCTTGACGGGTGGGTGCTCGGTTTCAGCATGCTGATTTCAATCGCGACCGGGTTGATCTTTGGACTCGTGCCCGCGCTTCAAGCATCCAAGCCGGACCTGAATGAAGCGTTGAAAGAAGGGAGCCGCGGCGCAAGCGGGAGCATACGCCACAATCGGACCCGCAGTCTGTTCGTCATCGCAGAGGTCGCGATCTGTCTCGTGCTGTTGATCGGCGCGGGATTGATGATCAAGAGCTTCGCGCGGCTGCTCGATGTGACCCCGGGATTCAACCCCGAGAATGTGCTGTCGATGAATCTCGCGCTCTCGGGTTCCCGATACAAGGAAGGCCCCCAGGTCGCCAGTTTCTATCAGCGAGCGCTAGAGCGGCTGTCGTCCTTGCCAGGCGTGCAGTCGGCGGGCGCAACTACCGGGCTGCCGATGGCCGGCGGATTCGGCTCGCGGTACTTCCGAATCGAAGGCCGCCCGCCTCAACCCGCGGGTCAGGGTTTCAACGCAAACGTAAACCTGGCCACACCTGGGTACTTTCAGACTATGAACATTCCGTTTATCGAGGGACGCGATTTCGACGACCGCGACGTGATGAAAGCTCCGGAGACCGTGATCATCAATCAGGACATGGCCCGGCGCTACTGGCCCGACGAAGACCCGATCGGCAAACGCCTCGCTGTCGGCGACGGTCCGTGGCGCACTGTGATCGGAGTCGTTGGCGACGTCAAGCAAGCGGGGTTGGACATCGAGACTCGGCCGGAGATGTTTTGGCCTTACTATCAACTGCCGATTTCGTTCGCGACGTTCGTGGTTCGCACGAGCGGTGATCCCGAAGCGATGACTTCAGCGGTGCGCGGCGCGATGCAAGAGATTGACAGCGACCTTCCGCTTTACGACATCAAGACAGTCAACGAAGTGATATCCGAATCGGTGGCGCCGCGGCGCTTGAACATGCTGCTGCTTGGCGTCTTCGCGGGCCTTGCGCTGGTGCTTGCGGCAGTCGGGCTCTATGGCGTGATCAGTTATTCGGTGTCTCAGCGCACTCGCGAGATCGGCATAAGAATGGCTCTGGGAGCCAGTCACAAGAGCGTGCTCCGGCTGGTAGTCGGTCAAGGAATGATGTTGGCGTTGATCGGCGTGGCGATAGGAGTGATCGCTTCATTCTTCCTGACGAAATTCATGGCGACACTGCTTTTCGGAGTGAGCGCAACCGACCCCCTCACGTTCGTAGCCATCTCGGTCTTGTTGATCGGCGTTTCGATTGTGGCAAGCCTAGTCCCCGCACGTCGAGCGATGAAGGTGGACCCGATGGTTGCGTTGCGATACGAATAGGTTCAGGGTTCAGGGTTCGGAGTTCAGGGTTCAAGAGAAGCCAGCGATTCGCTGGGCTGGCCGCTTCACGAGGAACTGCGCTTGAACTTTTGGGCTGCCTTACGCAATGCGGGGTTTGGCCGCTCGTCCGCATCAAGCGCCGCTAGGAAGAGGTCTCGATCGCGATTGGTCAGCCTGATCGCTTGATGGTGCTTCAGCGCTTCGTCCGAGGCGCGCAGCAGACTGCTAACGACGAAATCCGTGAGTGTCTGGTGGGAAACCAACGCGCCCTCCTCGATCTTTTCTTTAGCCCGCTTTGTCATTATTGGTGTTCGCCTCTGACCCTGAATCTTACAGCCGTCGTAACTTCCATTCAATACTCTCCCGCCTCACAAGTTTGGACGCTTACAATTATCTCAATATGCCGTATAATTCGATCTGGTTTCTTGCGGCATCTACACGTAGCTACCTGGATCGAGTACGAAAAGGCAGATTCCTTTCCAGAAAGTCGGCATCTACGCATATAGGGCCATCCTGATCGGTGCAGTCAATCGAAATGTTGGGCAGTCTAATGCTCGACTCACAGTGTTGCGGTCTTTCGACCAGTGCTTGACAGCCGGTACTACTGCCGGCGCTACGAAATGCATCACTGAGCACTGCGGGTCTCGGTCAAGCTTTGAAAGGAGAACGTTGTGTCTACAATCGTCGGTTTTATTAGTGAAAAAGGTGGCGTAGGAAAGACAACTGCCTGCTACCATATTGCCATCGCCCTACACAGGTACCACAGCAAGCGAGTCCTCGTGGTCGACACCGACTACCAGCGGGGTGGTATCACCTGTCGATTTCTTCCCGAGTTGCTCGACGACTTCCGCTCTGGGCGCATGACCGGAATCACTCTCTTCGACAAGTTCCAACAACTTTATGGCAATACCCCGTTTTCTCTCCAGGTTGATCTTCGTACAACGAGTGAGGGACCTGATCTGCTGCCTGCCGACCCGCGACTGTCGCAAGTGACAGTCGACAAGATGCCCGCGTCCAATAACATTCGCGAAAACAATCTGAAGCTCCTGCGGCACCTTGCTTTGATTCGCGACGTTCTCGCTCCGCTAGCTGACGATTACGACTATGTTCTCGTCGATTCGCATCCAGAGATCTCGGACCTTCTTCGCACGGTGGCGTACGCATGCGATTACTGCGTATCTCCTGTCAAGCTTGATCTTCAATCAACGATCGGCGTTCCGTCCGCCCAGCAGGCGATCAACGAGGTGAATTCTGACATCGAAATGATTTCAGTTGCACTTGGCCCGGTCGAAGGCTATTCCCCAACTCGCTTCGCTGGCGCTATTGGAATGATGGCGAGAGAGTGGGGCCTGATCCTCAAGTCGACCGAACGATCAGAGTATCGCCGTTTGCAGCAGCTCGCTGGCGGCATCTTTGAAAACTACGTCACCGAAGGAGATGGCCTGCGTCAAGCGGCGGCTGCAAGATGCTCGGTGTACGACATCAGTGGGGTCAACGCCGAGCGTCAGGCATCACAATTCCGCGATATCACCAAGGAGTTCCTAACCAAATGTCCGTAGAGAACAAGGAAACCACCCAGATCGATCCTCGTCTGCTTGTGCAATGGCTTGGCACTATCGGTGCGAAAGCCGGGTTAATGCAAAGCAAGACCTGCACAATCGAGGTGCTTCTTACGCTCGCAAAATCGCTCGGGTTGACCCCTGCCAAGGCTAGCGCTCGACCGCGGCTCGTAGAGGACATAGTGAAGGCGGCCAGCAAGCGGATTGATATCCCGATCGAGGAACTGTACCAAATGTCAATCGAGGATCTGTTAGCCTATTTTCAGCGCATAGAGCCAACGTCTGAAGAGTTACTGGATCTCCTTCGCACCCTAGAGCTGAATCCGAAGAAAGAGGGTCACAAGAGTTTGATGGAGCTTGCTGCTCGCGAACTGAGCGAAACCGGCCGATTCCTTCGCATCGCTTCATCTAGCGGACGGGGCGACGACAAGAACAAATGATTGTGATTGCAATTTCGTCGGCGGGAATGAGCGCTAGTCGCTCGCGAATCTTCGGATGGCCCCGCTGGTTCAGGCTGAGATGATCCGTATCCAACCCGTACAAGTTACTGCTCCGATTCGCCGGTATCATTCCCCCGACGATGGCTGGAAATCTCAGTCATGAAGTCGTCGAACGTGGGATCATCACGCAGACTGCCGTGAACCTCCGGCCAGGGGTTGGCGGAGACAGGAGAGGGCAATCCCGGAACCTCTATGTTGAACACATCGCCCATTTCATCAGCGACGTTTTCAACCAGCACTTGATATTGCATTTGTACTTTCTCCGTTCTTCCTTTTTGCTCTGAGCTTTTCATGCGACTTTCTTACGATATCAACTCGCGGAATCGCTCGATTGCCAGTTCCGACGGCCGCAGCGGAAACTCAGCGCCGAACAGGATATGCAGGTTGCACATCGTTACCACGTAGCCCTGGTACATCAGTCGTCCAGAAACATCGATTCCCAGCTTACTGAGGTTCGTGGCCACGGCTGAGTTGTCTTTCGCGATCTGCGCCCACTTCTTTTCGCTGTCCGGCTCATTCCTCAATAGCGCGAGCACGGCCCTTGCGCGCTCGGAAACCGGGGCTGTGCCACGAGCGAACGCATTAGCCACGCGAAACGGACTCTGCGAGATCTGAACCAGTACACCTGGAAGCGCGGATGCCTTGGCCGGCTCGGCGGGATTGTTGCTGGCCACAATCACCTGTCTGCGAACGTTGGTCGTGTTGATGTACATAACGCCAATCACTCGGACAAGCGCCGCTAGCTCGCTGACGAGTGGAATGCGCCTCAGCCGAATCGGGTTCCACGGGACCCGCGCCGACGCGTTGACAACAACGAGTTGCTTTGGCGCCTCGCGTCCCTTTCCAAGCTCTGGCCAGAGCTTGAGGCGCGCGTTGAAGCCCCGCGCCCACTCATCTCCCATGTTGTCGTACACACCCCCATCCATCAGCACCATCTCGCCGGGCGGTTCCGGAGGCCCACCGTCAGCCGGTGACGATGCGCCGGTGAAGGAGTGTTGTTTGGTTGGGAGATTCGCTGGCGGGAAAGCGCCCGGCAAAGAAGCCGATGCCTGTACCGCACGCGCCAGCGCCAAATTGGCCGGTTCCCCGTGGCCGAACATGAAGCTATAGACAAAGCCGCCGGCGAAGAACATCTGTTGGGCCGCGCGAAGATCTGTCGCGCAAATCACGTGGTCGAGGTTCTTCTTTTTCAACTCGCTGAGCGGCGTTGCGCTTCCGGCAGGTGAAAACAGCGTTGTCCTGAACGCGCGAGCACACACGAAACCTCGCTTGCCGAACAGCCAACCCCAAACCGTCAGCCCGAGGACAAACGCGAGCAACCTCACGTACCAGGGGCCGGGCACGACTGCGAACGTCGCGAAAACGAGTACCGCGACAACGACGAGAAGCGCCAGATAGAGTTTGGTGAGAAGGGGCGCGAACAGTGTTCCTGACTTCGCGATCTGCGTGGCGAGCGGGCTCGCCACACGCTGACGGAAAGTGAGGCCGTCTGCGCTCGTGAAATCGAGCGCCTGGCCCACGAACCCGTTAGTCAGAGACCCTCCCGACACCGACGCGATGGAGGTCACGCGCGCGTTGGCTTGCGCATCTACGAGATACATAAGCGCGCCAAGCGTGAAGATGGCAGCTCGGTGCCCCCCGCCTGACAGACTGACCGCCAGACTTGCGAGTTGTGAATTGTCTTGAGCATTCATGCAGTGAACTCCTCGACGTGAAAGGAAGGCTCGGACTCGTTGAGAACCCCATCAATCTTCTTTCCATCCGTACGCACGACGTACAACTCATCTCCCAAAGCAGCGCGACGCGGCTCTTCGTGTTCTCGAAGGTGTGCAGCTTTGAGGGGCTTCTAGATCCCAGTAGTCTTAACGTGATTAAGTGCCCTGACCCGGACCATCGCGATACCTCCAAGTGTTCGCGAACGGTTTTACACCTTACAGCCCCTTGGCAGCAAGGGCAGCAACCGGGGGCGGCGCCTATTTGGACTGCGCCACCCTATTTGGACTGCGCCACCCTATTTGGACTGCGCCGCCCTATTCCTCATTGTGTGACCGTCGAATGCGTGGCGGCGCTTTCTTTGGCTTGAGTAGCGCACAATCAACCGAGCCCTGACCAAGCACCGACGCGTGTGGTCTTGGCTGGGCGGAACCATTCGGAGCCAAAAGCGCCGCCACGCATGCGACAGTCACACAATGAGGAATAGGGCGGCGCACTCCAAATAGGCCACCGCAGTCCAAGCTGGTGGCATCTCAGGAGGTTCACACCGCGAAGCCTCATGCGCTAGTATTGCGATCACACACATTCCCGCTTGGGGCGTTTGATGGAGAGCATCCTTCAAGACATTCGTTACAGCATTCGTTCGCTGATCAAGACTCCGGGCTTCACCGCGGTTGCTGTCATCGTGCTCGCGCTGGGCATCGGAGCCAACACCGCAATCTTCACAGTAGTCAACGCAGTTCTGCTTCGGCCGCTTCCCTACCCCGGCTCAGATCAGCTTGTGATGCTGTGGGAAACCAATCCTCGATTCCAGATCGGCGTCGATACGCTTCCCGTCACTCACGGCAACTTCATGGATTGGCGAGAGCAGAACAGTGTCTTTGAATATGTCTCTGTGCTGGGCGTCGGGCGCTGGAATCTGACAGGCATGGGCGACCCGGAACGAGTCAGCGGCGCAAGCGTTTCTCCAAACTTTTTCCGGCTGATGGGAACCGAACCAAAGCTCGGCCGCGCGTTTCGCGACGATGAAGAAAAGCCAGGCGCGGGCAAGGTCGTCGTAATAAGCCACGCGCTGTGGCAACGGCGATTCGCGGGCGAGCCCGATGTGATCGGAAAGGCGATGACTCTCGATGGCGAAAGCTACACCGTGATCGGCGTGGCGCCCGAGGGCTTTCAGTTTCCGCGAGCCAACGAGCTGCCGTTCTTCGTCGGAGTATCAACACAGACCGATCTGTGGCGGCCGATGACTCTCGGAGACGACTTCGTCAATAAGAAGCGCGCTAACCATCAACTCTGCGTGATGGCGAAACTTAGATCCGGCGTGACCCGCGAGCAAGCGCAGTCAGAGATGACTTCGATTGTCGAGCGACTCGAGCAAAGCTATCCCGACAGCAATCAGGGAATCGGCGTAAAAGTCGTGCCGCTCAACGAGCAAGTAGTCGGCAACGTGCGACCGGCGCTGTGGGTGCTGATGGGGGCGGTTGCTCTAGTGTTATTGATCGCCTGTGCGAATGTCGCCAACCTCTTGCTTGCGCGGTCTTCGGGGCGGCAGAAGGAGATCGCCATTCGCACCGCGCTCGGCGCGAGCCGCGGGCGCGTCGTGCGTCAACTGCTGACCGAAGCACTGCTGCTTTCGATGACCAGCGCAGTTGTCGGAACGCTGCTGAGTCTCTGGGGCATCAAGGCGATGTTGTCCCTGAGCCGAGAAACTCTGCCTCGCGTTTATGAAATCAGCGTTGACGCGAGAGTGCTTGGCTTCACTGTCGCGATTGCGGTGTTGACCAGCGTACTCTTCGGACTGACGCCCGCGTTGCAAGCCTCGAAGATCAACCTCAGCGAATCGCTCAAGGAAGGATCTCGCGGGTTGGCGGGCGGTCAGCGCTCGAACTACGTTCGCAGCGTGCTGGTGATTTCAGAAGTCGCGCTGTCGCTGGTGCTGTTGATCGGCGCGGGGTTGATGATCAAGAGCCTCGCGAGTCTGCTCAAGGTCGATCCGGGCTTCAAGCCGGATAGCACGCTGACCATGCAGATCTCGCTGCTCGGCTCGAGGTACCCGAGCGCGAAGCAGCAGATCGCTTTCTTTCAAGATGTGACGCACCGGGTCGAGACTCTTCCCGGAATACAGTCAGTTGGGTTGATCTCATCGGCGCCGTTGAGCGGTGGCGTGTACGCGGGCGGCTTCTCGATCGAAGGCCGGGTGGCGACATCGGAAAGTGACGATCTTGTAGCTGACAGGCGAATGATCAGTCCGGAGTATTTCAACGCGTTGGGCATCCCGCTTCTGGAAGGCCGAGGCTTCTCAGATCGAGACGATCAACCTTCACCGGGAGTCGTAGTCATCAGCGAGAGTTGGGCGCGCCGATTCCTTCCGAATGAAACCCCACTCGACAAGCGCATCAAGCTCGGCGGGCGAGACTCGACGCGGCCGTGGTTGTCGATTGTAGGAATCGCAGCAGACGTCCGCGACACTGCGCTCGAATCAGACGCGAGACCTTGCGTGTACCTGCCTTATCCGCAGTTCCCTTCGTCGAGCATGACTCTCGTTGTGCGGGCGGCGTTCGATCCGAAGCTGCTCATCTCCGGCATCCGCGACGAGGTGTGGGCGGTCGATAAAGACCAGCCGGTGACTGACGTAAAGACGATGGATCAACACGTCGCCGATTCAGTTTCGCCGCGTCGATTCAATGCGATGCTATTAGGGATCTTCGCGAGCCTCGCTCTCGTTCTTGCATCGGTCGGTATCTACGGTGTGATGGCCTACTCGGTCACTCAGCGAACGCACGAGATCGGGATTCGCGTGGCGCTGGGCGCTCAATCGTCGCACGTGATCAAGCTGGTAGTCGGACGCGGTATGGCGCTCGTGCTTACGGGCGTCGCAATCGGACTCGCTGGAGCGCTGGCGTTGACTCGAGTGATGACGAGCTTGCTCTATGGAGTGAGCGCGACCGATCCGATGACGTTCGCCGTTGTGTCAGTGTTGCTGGTAGCGGTCGCGTTGTTGGCGAGCTACATCCCTGCGCGTCGAGCAATGAAGGTCGATCCGACGGTCGCGTTGCGATGCGAGTAACCCTCTGCGCCCTCGGCGCACACCGCGTCATACTTCTGGGAAATCGCTTTCCCGCATGTGAACACAATCGCCCATCAGCCTCCCGGTTAACCTGAATCATTTAAGCATTTATACGGCACCGCAATGTGGCACGCGGCTTGGCTAGTAAGCACCGAGGTTATTAGTTATGTCAGCTCTAAATCCTACCGCTCCACGAACTCTGATCGCCGACGATCAGCCCGATGTTTTAGAAGCCTTGCGACTGCTGCTCAAAGGCGAAGGCTATCAGACCGAAGGGGTGTCCACCCCGAACGATGTCATCGAAGCGTTGAAGTCTCACGATTTCGATCTGCTGTTGATGGACCTCAACTATGCGCGCGACACGACCTCCGGTCAGGAAGGTCTCGATCTGTTGTCGCGAGTTCAAGCCGTGGACAGCACGCTGCCGATCGTCGTAATGACCGCCTGGGGAAGCGTCGAGCTCGCGGTCGAAGCGATGCGCCGCGGCGTGCGCGACTTCGTGCTTAAGCCGTGGGAGAACAACCGGCTTCTTTCGATCCTCCGTACCCAGATCGAGATGGGTCACGTGCTGCGCCAGACGCAGCGGCTCAAAAAAGAACAGGAGCGCGAGCTTGTCGAAGCGCGAAGCATTCAACGGCGACTGCTGCCCGATGAGATTCAGCAGATCGAGGGGTGCAGCATCTCCGCCGCGTGGCGGCCGGCTCGATCGGTAAGCGGCGATTACTACGACGTGTTGAAGTTCGGCGATAGCAAAGCGGCGCTGTGTATCGCGGACGTTTCAGGAAAGGGGATGCCCGCAGCGTTGCTGATGTCCAACGTGCAAGCCGCCGTTCATGCTTTCGCGTCGGAAACAGTTTCGCCCTCCGAGTTATGCGCAAGAGTGAATCGCATCGTTTCCACCAGCATTGGCGAAGACAAATTCATCACATTCTTCTACTGCATGGTTGATGCAGAACAGAAGAAGCTCGTGTACACGAATGCCGGTCACAACCCGGCTTTGCTCGTGCGGCAGGACGGCTCTCTGCTTCGGCTCGAGGGCGGAGGCGCGGTGCTGGGTCCGTTTCCGAATTGGAGCTATAAACACGACGAGATCGAGCTAAAAGCGGGTGACCGGTTATTGCTGTTCACCGATGGCGTCACCGAACTCAGAAGCCCCTCGGCGCAGGAGTTCGGTGAGGAGCGGCTGATCGAACTGCTTACTCAAGGTAGAAAGCTTGACGCCAAGACGTTGCGAGATCGAATTGTGCAAGCCTTGGTCAGCTTCAGTGGCGGAGACTTTCAGGACGACGCAACGCTGCTGGTATTGTGCGCATGAAAGAGGTTTCTAGCTTCGCGGTTCAGGGTTCAGGGTTCGTGGTTCGGCGTTAGGAATCAATTGGCTCGGCGGCAATATCAGTCGCACGAACTCTGAACCCTGAACCACGAACCCGGAACCCGGAACTGTCAATCTGGAGGAACGATGCACACTCTATTTCAAGACCTGCGCTTCGGCGCGCGAATGTTGGCGAAGAAACCGGGCTTCACGTTGATTGCCGTACTCACGCTGGCACTGGGCATTGGCGCGAATACGGCGATCTTCAGCGTCGTCAATGCTGTGTTGTTGAAGCCGTTGCCGGTGACCAAGCCTGAAGAACTCGTCACGCTTTATACCAGCGATTTCAGCGGCCCGTTGTATGGTGGATCTTCTTACCCCGATTACCTGGATTTTCGTGAGCGAGCCGAAGTAATGGAAGGGCTGATTGCTTATTGGGGCCAGTCCGTGATTCTAGGTACTGCTGGCCAGTCCGAAGAACCTCTCAAGGCAGAGATCGTCACCGGGAATTACTTTACGGTATTGGGCGTAAAACCAGTAAGCGGGCGGGCGTTCCTGCCCGAAGAAGACCGCACGCCGGGTTCGCATCCGGTTGTACTGTTGAGTCATGGTTGTTGGCAGCGCCGCTTCGGCTGCGATCCCAACCTGATAGGAAAGCCAATCCTGCTCAACAACCTGAGTTATACGGTGATCGGCATTGCGCCGCCCGTCTTCACCGGTGTCACGCGCGGTGTCCCAACGGATATCTGGTTGCCGATGGCGATGACTCCACGCATTCTCCCCGGTGACGATATGCTCGACAACCGAGGTTCGCGCTCAATGTGGTTGATTGGGCGCCTCAAATCCGGCGTCAGTCTCGCCCAGGCCCGGGCGCATTTTTCCACCCTCGTGCAACAGCAACGCGCGGAATATCCTCAAGACTGGACAAACCTGCAAGGCGAAGCCCGCGTCATTACACTATTACCTGAAAGTCAATCACGTATTCCTCCCCTTGCGCGCGCTGCCGCGCTGGGCGTCACTGGACTGGTGCTGGCGGTGGTTGGGCTGGTGCTGGCGGTCGCTTGTGCCAATCTCGCAAGTATGTTGCTGGCGCGCGCGACGACACGCCGCAAAGAGATTGCCGTACGGCTGGCGTTAGGCGCGACGCGGCGGCAACTGATCCAGCAACTAATGATCGAAAGTTTGTTATTAGCAGGATTAGGCGGCGCGCTCGGCTTGCTCATCGCTTGGTGGTCGACGGATTTCATCAGCAGTTTTTTGCCTCCGTTGGGCTTGAATCTCAGTCCCGACGCCGCAGTGCTGCTTTTCACGCTCGTTGTTTCCCTCAGCACGGGCTTGGCTTTCGGTCTAGCTCCGGCGCTGCAAGCCACCAAACTTGATCTCGTGAGCGCGCTCAAGGACGAGGGCAACACAATCAGGTATCGCCGCTCGCGTTTGCGTAGCGGACTGGTGGTTACACAGGTAGCCATTTCGGTGTTACTGCTGATTGGAGCCGGTTTGTTTCTACGCAGTCTGATGAATGCTGACGCCACTGACCCGGGGTTCAATCCGAAAAACCTGCTGCTCTTGACGGTGGAGGTCAGGGATACCCAGAAGGCCAATGGCATCGAACTGTACCGGCAGATGATCGAGCGCTTGCGAGCGCTGCCCAGCGTGCGCGCCGTCAGTCTGGTGGATCAACCGGGGCTAGATTTTGACGGGTATCGGCGCAGTGTGACTTTTGAAGGGTACCAACGCCATCCTGGTGAGGATATGGAGATCTTTTCCAACGTGGCCGGCCCGCGCTATTTTCAAATGATGGAAACACCTTTGCTGCGCGGGCGTGATTTTAGTGAACAGGATGGGGCAGGTGCGCCGGGTGTCGTTATCGTAAATGAATCGCTGGTGCGCCGTTACTTCCCCGGCCAGGAAGCACTGGGCAAAAGGCTTAGTCTCGCCGGCGCGGAAGGACCGTTTCTGGAAATCATCGGCATTGCGCGCGACGGCAAATACATTTCGCTTTTTGAAGAACCTCGCCCCTTTTTCTCGCTGCCCTTCCTGCAACATTACCAGGAATCAAGCACGCTGTTGGTACGCACTGAGAATGACCCGCGACCCTTGCTTGAAACCGCGCGTCGGGAACTGCTTGCGCTTGATCGCAACCTGCGGATCGTCAATACAAACACTATGACAGAACATCTCGGCTTTGCGCTGATGCCACTGCGCATTGCCAGCATTGCGGCGGCTATTCTCGGAATACTGGCCATGCTGCTCGCCAGCCTCGGCGTCTATGGCGTAGTCGCTTATTTCGTCGGATTGCAAACCCGCGAAATCGGCGTCCGTCTGGCGCTGGGCGCACGCCGCGGCGACATTCTGAAGTTTGTATTCCGCCAAGGATTGAGTATTACGTTGACCGGCATTGCGCTGGGTCTGCTGGCAAGTTTGGCGCTTACCCGTTTGCTATCAAGCTTCCTGTATGGCGTAAGCGCGATGGATCTCTTGACCTTCGTTGGGGTAGCAACGTTGCTGGCAATCGTGTCGCTCCTAGCTTGTTACGTACCGGCACGACGGGCATCGAAGATGGATCCGATGATTGCGCTGCGATTTGAATGAAACCTGAAAGGAAGGAAATGCGATGAACAATTTACTTCAAGACCTGCGATACGGCGCGCGAATGCTGGTCAAGAAGCCCGGCTTCACGCTCGTGGCCATCATCACACTTGCTTTGGGCATCGGCGCGAATACTGCAATCTTCAGCGTCGTCAATGAATAGGTTTCTGGTTTCTAGTTTCTAGTTTGTTGTTGCAGTGGACGGAGCCGCGTCACGAAACCAGAAACTACAAACCAGAAACCAGAAACCAAACTTGAGGTGATCTGAAATGGACACTCTGTGGCAAGATCTGAAATTCGGCGTCCGAGCGTTACTCAAGAACCCAGGGTTCACAGCCGTCGCCGTGATAACTCTGGCGCTCGGTATAGGCGTGAACAGCACCGTCTTCAGCATAGTTAACGCATACTTGTTTCAACCGCTGCCAGTAAAGGACCCCGATCAGCTTGTCGCACTGGGGACGAAGGACAACACTTTTGAAGTCCCCTACGAAGTGTCTTATCCGAACTATGAGGACCTTCGCGATCGCACGGAAGTCTTTTCCGGCGTCATCGCGTTTCACAACGCCGTCTTCAATCTTGCGGCTGACGGTCAGCCGGAGCGGGCCTGGGCCGAGTTCGTCACCGGCAATTACTTTTCAATGCTTGGAGTCGATGCCGTCTTAGGCCGAACCTTTACCGCCGAGGAAAGCCGTGTTCCCGGCGCCGAACCGGTTGTTGTATTGAGCTTCGCTTATTGGCAGAAACGCTTCGGCGGTCAGGAGTCTGCGATCGGGCGAACGGTGAAGCTCAACGGCATTCCGTTTACGATCATTGGAGTCGCGCCCCAAAGCTTCAAGGGCACCGAGTCGCTGCTAGCTCTCGAGCTGTACGTACCGCTGGGCATGCAAGAGCGGTTTTACCCGAAGTCCGCGGGGCGGTTTGCGCGGCGAGGCGACACAGATTTGCACGTGCTTGCGAGATTGAAGCCGGGTGTCAGCCTCGATCAAGCGCGGGCTGCGGTCGACGTGCTGGCGCGCCAGCTCGAGCAGAAGTACCCGGAGACGAACAAGGCAACAAGCTTCGCGCTCGAGCTCGAGACTCACTCGAGGCCGATCATCTCGATCGCCGAATACGTCCCGCGAATCGCGGGAGTGTTCATGGCGCTGGTCGGGTTGGTGTTGCTGATCGCGTGCGCGAACGTCGCAAACCTGATGCTGGCGCGCGCGATGGCGCGGCAAAAGGAGATAGCGATCCGGCTCGCGTTGGGCGCGAGCCGCGCTCGCATAGTCCGATTGCTGCTGACGGAAAGCATATTGCTGGCGATCGCCGGCGGAATGTTCGGATGGTTGTTGTCCTTCTGGGCAATCGACTGGCTTACGAGCATACGCGTCTCGACCGACGCTCCGGTTCGGTTCGCGATCGAGCCCGACTGGCGGGTGCAAGTCTTCTCGCTCGGCATCGCCGTGTTGACCGGCTTGATCTCGGGAGTCGCGCCCGCGCTTCAAACCTCGAGCCCGAACCTGAACGAGACGCTAAAGGAAGGAGGCAGAAGCTCAGCCGCTTCAGGCCGCCGTCGGATTCGAAGCATGCTGGTCGTCGGTCAGGTAGCCGTTTCGCTGCTCATTCTGATCTGCGCCGGTCTCTTTATTCAAAGCGCCAAAAACGCGGAAAAGATCGACATGGGTTTTCGAACCGAGAACCTGTCGATGGCTTCGATGGATCCGGAAGCCCAGGGCTACGATGAAGCGCGCGGGCGGCGGTTCTTCAAACAATTGACCGTTGGGGTCGGGACTCTTCCGGGCGTCACTAACGCGAGCCTCGCCTCAACCACGCCGCTTGCTTACAACAACAGCGCTCAGGATGTCTTTTTCGAGGGCCGTCCTGCCGGGCGCGAGGAAGAAGACCGCACGACAATTTTCTGCAACACGGTTGGGCACGGATATTTTCAGACGATGGGAACGGCGGTGCTTCGAGGACGTGAGTTCACCGAGCGCGACGACGAGTCGTCGCCAAAGGTCGCGATCGTGAACGAGACGATGGCGAAGCGGTACTGGCCGGATCAGGAGGCACTGGGCAAGCGATTCGCGCTCAAGCGCGAAGGGCCATATCTCGAAGTGATCGGCGTAGTGCGCGACGGCAAGTACGTCTTCCTCGGCGAGGACCCGCGCGCGTTCTTCTACATCCCGTTTGGGCAGAACTACCGTGGAGAGATGACCATCTTTGTGCACAGCGCGGGCGACGACGCGACGGTGCTGGCCGGCGTCAGACAAGTCGTGCGCGAACTTGACCGCGATCTTCCGCTATACGACGTGAAGACGATGATGTCGCACCTGCGTGACGGCGTCGCGTTGCTGTTTGTGCGGCTGGGGGCGCGACTTGCGACTGCGTTCGGGTTGTTGGGGCTTGTGCTGGCAGTGGTCGGCGTGTACGGCGTCGTTTCTTATTCTGTCAGTCAGCGCACTCACGAGATTGGTATTCGAATGGCCTTGGGCGCCAGCGCCGGGGACGTGCTGAAGCTGGTAGTCGGGCAAGGGTTGATGCTGACGCTTTTCGGGGTGGCGATCGGGCTGGGGGCTGCGCTGATGGTAACTCGCGTGATGACAAGCTTGCTGTACGGAGTGAGCGCAACTGACCCGTTGACCTTTGCGATCATTCCGGTGCTCCTGACAGGAGTGGCTCTGGCAGCCAGTTTCATCCCCGCGCGCCGGGCGATGAGAGTGGATCCGATGGTGGCGCTTAGATATGAATAGGTTCGCGGTTCCGGGTTCCGGGTTCTGAATTCCTTGGTCAGGTGTGGACCAGAACTTGAACCCTGAACTCGGAACCCTGAACTCGCAACGTTGAAAACCCTGACCTCACATTATGGAAACTTTACTACAAGACCTGCGATACGCCATTCGAATGTTGCTCAAGAAGCCCGGCTTCACCGCCGTGGTTGTGATCACGCTGGCTCTCGGCATCGGAGCCAATACCGCCATCTTCAGCGTGGTGAACGGTGTCTTACTCCAGCCGCTGCCCTTCAAGGACGCTCATCGGCTGGTGGCGGTCAGGGCGTCCAATCCGAAGGGCTTCAACGAGCCGATTGGCGCGTCTTTTCCGGACTTCAAGGATTGGAAGGAACAGAACCAGGTTTTTCAATACATCGCGGGCTTCACCGGGCAGTCCCTCACTCTAACCGGCGAAGATGAGCCTCTGCGCGTCAGAGGGCAGAGCGTCTCGGCGGCCTTTTTTCCGATGTTGGAAGCTGAGCCGGTCCTCGGCCGCGTCTTTCTACCGGACGAAGAGAAGCGTGGCCAGGCCAAGGTTGTCGTTCTCAGTCACGGATTTTGGCAGCGTCGATTTGGCGGAGATGAGGGCATCGTGGGACGAACCTTAACCCTCGACGGTTCTCCATACACCGTAGTGGGTGTCTTGAGCCCGGGCTTTCGCTTCCTCCGCGACGTGGATCTCTGGACGCCGCTCGACGTGCCCGCGGTGCTTCAGCAAGCGCGGGGCGGGCGCTACTTGCAAGTGGTCGCGAAACTCAAGCCTGAGACGTCGCTTGAACAGGCCAGCGCGGGAATGACGACGCTTGCCCATCAGCTCGAGAGTGAATACTCGCAGTCAAACTCCGGCTGGGGCGTCAGCGTGGTGTCTTTGCAAGAGAAAGTGGTTGGCAATGTGAAGCAAGGCTTGCTGGTGCTGCTGGCCGCAGTGGGGTTCGTGCTGCTGGTCGCCTGTGCCAACGTCGCCAACCTCCTGCTGACGCGCGGGGCAACTCGACAAAAGGAGATCGCCATCCGCGTGGCGTTGGGCGCGGGCCGCCGGCGTGTGATTCAGCAGTTGCTCACCGAAAGCACTGTATTAGCCTTGCTCGGTGGAGCGCTGGGTCTGCTGCTGGCATTGTGGGGGATCGACGCGCTCCGCGCGCTGTCGCCCTCAAATCTTCCCCGCATCGAGGAGATCAGAATTGACGGCCGGGTACTCGGTTTCACACTGATTGCTACTCTGCTGACCGGGTTACTCTTCGGCTTGGCGCCGGCCCGGCAAGCCACGCGCATTGACCTGCAGGAAACCCTCAAAGAAGGCGGCCGCGGCTCGAGCATGAGCACCCGTCGTCTGTTGCGCGGCTTGCTGGTAGTCTCCGAAATAGCCCTGTCGCTGATTCTGCTCGTTGGCGCCGGCTTGATGGGTCGGAGTCTTCTCGCGTTGGTTTCTGTTGACCCCGGTTTTCGTACCGAGAATCTGACGACGATGGAACTCTCGCTCCCCCAATACAAGTATCCACAGGAACATCAGCAGGCAGCGTTTTTTCAGGAGCTTCTTGAACGTGCCGAGAGCTTACCCGGCATGCGGTCCGTGGCTCTTACAACGGCCGTTCCTCTGAGCGGTAATGAAATGAAGACCAGCTTCACCATCGTGGGTCGTGAGAGCGCCGGCAAGAATTGGGCTAACATGCAGATTGTTAGCCCGGACTATTTTCGCACAATGGCGATTCCCCTGCTGAAGGGACGGCCATTCGCGACGAGCGACGCAAAGGGCGCTCCCGATGTCGTGATTATCAACGAGATCATGGCGCGCCGGTTCTGGCCTGACCAGGACCCACTCGGAAAGCAAATTCCGTTTGGAGACTCGGGGCCCACTATCGTTGGAGTCGTTGGGAACGTCAAACACACGGGATTGCAAGAGGAGCATGAACCGGGAGTGTACTTTCCGTTTTTGCAGGCGCCCTTTAGAAGCATGGTGCTGGTGGCGCGAGCAGATTCCGAGGCCATTACTCTGGCCGTGCCGTTGCGCGCGCTGGTGCATTCCATCGACAAAGATCAACCGGTCGAGAACTTCAGCACGATGGAACAGGTCCTGTCGCGCTCAGTGGCCCAGCCGCGCTTTCTTGCGATCTTGCTGGGTGTGTTTGCGACGCTCGCGCTGGCTCTGGCGGCGGTGGGCGTCTACGGCGTGATGTCGTTTGCGGTCGCGCAGCGAACGCATGAGATGGGCATCCGCATGGCGCTGGGGGCTCAGCCTCGCGACATCTTGCGGCTCGTGCTGGGAGAGGGAATGGCGCTCGCCGTTATTGGTGTGGCGGCAGGGCTGCTGGGCTCTTTCGCCGTAACGCGGGCGATCTCGGGGATGCTCTATCAAGTGAGCGCGACCGATCCGATCACGTTCATAGTGATTTCGCTGCTTCTGACAGGAGTGGCTCTGGCAGCCAGTTTCATCCCAGCGCGCCGCGCGATGAGAGTGGACCCAATGGTCGCGCTGCGGCACGAATGAAGAAGAGGATCGAGGATAGAGGATAGAGGATAGAGAATCGAGGATAGAGAATCGAGGATAGAAGATCGAGGATAGAAGATAGAAAATCGAGGATAGAAGATGGAAGATATTCTCGATCTATACTCGATACTCGATCCTCTATCCTCGATCCTCTATCCTCGATCCTCGATCTTCTATCCTCGATCTTCTATCCGAGGTAGCGTTGACGGCCGCTGAGTGCGTGGGCGAGCATGAAAGCTACCGCCCTGATGATTAATGATGATTATGATGATTATGAAAAAACTGCTCCCGCTGATCTTGCTGCTGCTGGCGCCAAGCTTGCCCGTTGCCGTTAGCACCAACGCTTCGCATGTGGGAGCGCGGCCGTCCCAGCCGCTTCGCGCGGACAACGTGGATCCGGAGGCAGCCGGGACCGCCGCGCTCCCAGCGAACTCTTCCGGCGCAAACAGCAAAGACCGCGCGAACGACGCCGAGTTGTCGGCGCTGCGCGCGAGCCTGCAAACAAAGCTCGACGAGTTGCACCGATCAGCTTCGTTCCCGGGCGCGACGATTGGATTCGTCTTACCCGACGGAAGATCGGGCTCGGTGTCGGCGGGTCTGGCCGACGTCGAAAACAAGATCGCTCTCAAACCAACCGATCGCATGCTTGCCGGCAGCACGGCTACTCGATGCCCAACAGCCCGTTCGGTTTCGAAGGCCGGGTGATCGTCGATGGAAAGTTCGTCATCAATCCGCAAATGGAATGGACCGGCGGAGGCTTCGCTTCTACGGCCGAGGACCTCGCGCGATGGGCCAGGCATCTTTACGAAGGCGGGGTCTTGAAGAACGGCTCGCTCGATCAGATGTTGACCGGAGTCGAGGCGAACGAAGGCCGTGGCAGCGGCGCGGGAAATAAGTACGGGCTCGCGGTGCAGATAAGACCGAGCGAGTGGGGCGTCAGCTACGGGCACGAGGGCTGGTTCCCCGGATACCGGTCGGAGATGGAATATTTTCCGCGGCAGAAGATCGCGATCGCGGTTCAGTTCAACACCGACGCGGGTCGCGCGTTGAAGAAGGGACCGCGAGATTACATCGCCGACGCGATGCGTATAATCATCGGGGAGCTCGAAAAAAAGAAAGCTGCTTAAGCAGGAGAGTAGACTTAGTGAAATCCATCCGCTGGTTGATGGCGCTGGCGTCGATAGCAGTCCTGGCGCCGGCCCAATCGCTGCAACTGAGCTACGTCGCGTTGATGCACGTCACCGTGATCGATGGCACCGGAGCGCCGCCACTAACCGACGTTACGGTCATCATAGTCGGCTACCGCATTGCCCAGATTGGCAAGACCTCGGTAGTGTCCATGCCCAGCCGCGCTCGTATAGTCGATGGCAGAGGCAAGTTTCTCATTCCCGGTTTGTGGGACATGCACGCTCATCCGGATGATCCCGAATTGTGGCCGGTTAATCCTCCGCCAAAAGACAAAGAGTCGCTTCTTACCTTGCTGATCGCCAACGGCGTAACCGGCATTCGCGACATGGGCGGCGACTTGAGCCTGTTGCAGGATTGGCGCAAGAGGGCAGGCGCGGGAACGATGATTGGGCCGCACATCAAGGCGTGTGGTCCTCTGCTCGACGGGCCGAAGCCGATGTGGCCCGGCTCGACAGCGATCTCAAACGCAGATCAGGCTCGCCAGGCTGTTCGCGACTTGAAGAATGCGCGCGCCGACTTCGTGAAGGTTTACTCGCTGCTCCCGCGTGAAGCTTACTTCGCAATCGCCGATGAATCGAAGAAGCTGGGGATTCCCTTTGCCGGACACGTGCCCGATTCGGTGACGCCCGCCGAAGCTTCCGATGCGGGACAGGCAAGCGAAGAGCACCTGCTGCAAATCGTCGAGTCCTGTTCGGACCGCGATGCAGTTAAGAAGAAACTGGATGAACTGCGCGAGGCCGGAGCTTCGCCAATCGAACGCCGGCGGCCCTACATCGAGACGATGCTGGCGACCTACGACGAGAAGAAAGCCGAAGCCCTGTTCGCGAAGTTCGTCAAGAACAACACGTGGCAAACGCCTACGGTGGTCGTCTGGCAGAACAACGCTTCATTTGAAGATGATTCCGCGAAGTACGCCGAACGCCTGAAATATTTGCCGCGCTACATTCGTGAGTACTGGGACCCAAAGAACAACGCGCATCTGAAGAACCGCTCGCCGGAGCGCCTGGCCGCTGAAAAGAAGCTGGTGAAGAAGTATCTTGAAGTGATCGGTGCGATGAAGCGCGCCGGCGTCAAGCTGATGACTGGCTCTGACTTCGGCGCTAACCCGCTGCTGTTTCCGGGTTGGGGCGTTCACGATGAAATGGCGCTGCTGGTGAAAGCGGGGCTGACGCCGATGGAAGCGATTCAAGCCGCGACAAAGAACCCGACGACCTTTCTCGGACTCAACATCTCCCTGGGCACAATCGAAACGGGGAAGGTCGCCGACCTGGTGCTGCTCAACGCGAACCCGCTCGATGACATTAACAACACGCTCAAGATTGCCGGCGTATTCTTTCAAGGCAAGTATCACGACCGGCGCGCGCTCGACGAAATGCTCGCTTCGGTGGCGGCTGCGGCTGCGCGCAAATGAGAGATTGTATGAAGCTTCAAACTCTCCAGTTCAAGGCGCTGACTCCTGATCGATGGAGCGACCTCGAAGAATTATTCGGAGAACGCGGCGCGTGTGGAGGCTGCTGGTGCATGTTGTGGCGATTGAAGCGCTCGGTGTTTGAAGAACAAAAGGGCGAGCAGAACAAGACCGCGTTCAAAGCCCTTGTTGATTCCGGCAAAGAGCCGGGGATTCTCGCATACGCGAATGGCAAACCGATCGGCTGGTGCGCGCTTGCGCCGCGTGAAACGTATTCGGCCCTCGAGCGCTCTCGGGTGTTGAAGCGTCTCGATGACAAATCGGTTTGGTCGATTGTCTGTTTGTTCATCGCAAGGCCGTACAGGCGGAAAGGAGTATCGGTCGAATTGCTGAAGGCGGCGGCGGACTATGTTCGCAAGCGCGGCGGCAAGATCGTCGAAGGTTACCCGGTCGAGCCGCGCAAGGATGAGATGCCCGATGCGTTCGCCTGGACCGGGCTGGCTTCCGCGTTTCTGAAGGCGGGCTTCGTTGAATGCGAAAGGCGCTCGGAGACTCGGCCGATAATGAGATGTGAGATTAATTAATCATGCGGTTCCCTAGTGAAGGAGGGTATCCGCGCGAATCCGCCGAATCAGTGTCATCCGTGGTCTAAGCGAACTCATAGACCACCGATGAGGCGGGTTCGACGGATTCGCACTGATCCCATGCTAGCGAAACGGCTGTTCCAAGTCACTAGAACCTGGAGGAATCTTCTTAATGTTAAATCGAGTCTTTCGAACCGCAATTTTCGCGACGATCATCTGTCTGCCCATCGTGGCTTCGGCGCAGACCAAGCTGCTGCGTTTCCCAGACATTCACGGCGACAAAGTCGTCTTCACTTATGGCGGCGATCTGTGGACCGCTTCAACAGCGGGCGGAACAGCCAGTCGGTTGACCGCGCATCCGGGCACCGAAGTCTTCGGCAAATTCTCACCCGACGGGAAGTGGATTGCTTTCACCGCGCAATACGATGGAGACGAACAGGTGTACGTTATGCCGGCGACCGGCGGCGAGCCAAAGCAACTTACGTTTTATCCTGCGCGCGGGCCGCTCACACCGCGATGGGGTTATGACAATCAGGTCTACGGCTGGACCAACGACGGCAAGTCCATCGTGTTCAAATCCCTGCGCGATTCATGGACGCTTCCAGTAGCCCGGCTGTACACGGTTGCGGCAACCGGAGGTCCCGCGCAGCCGCTGCCGATGCCCGAAGCGGGTTCCGGCGCCTTTTCACCCGACGGCGCGAAGATGGTCTACTCGCCCCTGTCGCGCGATTTCAGATCGGAGAAGCGATACAGCGGCGGGCAGGCTAATCAGCTTTACATCTTCGATCTGAAAACATTCGATGCGAAAAAGATAACCGACAATCCGCGTCCGAGCCGTGATCCGATGTGGGTCGGAAACACCATTTACTTCAACTCCGATCGCGACGGCCACTTCAATCTGTATTCCTACGATGTCGCCGGCGGCAAGACTACCGCGGCGACGACGCATAAGCCCTGGGATGTTCGATGGCCGAGCGCCGGCCCCGACGGCCGCATCGTGTACGAGCTTAACGGCGAGCTTCACGTGTACGATACGAAAGCCAGGAAGGACGCGGCGCTTTCAATCACGGTGCCCGATGACGGGCTCGCTCGAAGGCCGAGCCGCATACCCGTCGCCAACTTCATTGAAGACGTTTCGCTAAGCCCGAAAGGCGAGCGCGTGCTGTTCTGTGCGCGCGGCGACATCTTCACAGCGCCCGTCGAGAAGGGGCCGACGCGCAACCTGACGCACTCATCGGGCGCGCACGACAAGTGGCCTCGCTGGTCACCGGACGGCTCGCGCATCGCGTTCATCTCAGACAAGAGCGGCGAGGAAGAGATTTTCATCGTCGCGCAAGACGGCTCGACGCCGCCCGAACAAATCACCACCGGCGGCAAGGCGTTTCGCTACGCGCCCGATTGGGCGTCGGATGGAAAGCGCATAGCGTTCGGCGACAAGGACGGCAAGATCTTTGTGGTGACGCTTGCCGATCGCAAGCTTACTCAGATTGTCGATGCTCCATTCGGCCAGATACGCGACTACACTTGGTCGCCTCGCGGCAATCATCTCGCATTCAGCATGTCCAATGACGCCGGCCTGCGCGCGATCTACATCTGGAGCGCAGGCGATGGACAGGTTCGAAAGGTCACCGACGATTTGTTCAACGCCAACAGCCCGGCCTGGGACCCGCAGGGCAACTATCTTTTCTATCTTAGCGATCGCGAATTCGCTCCGCAGATTTCTTCGATCGAGTTCAACTACGCATTGAATCGCTCAACTGGGATCTTCGCGATCGCTCTTCGCAAGGATGTGAAGAGTCCGTTCCCTCCCGAGAGCGATGAAGTGACGGTGACCAAAGACGAAGGCGACAAAAGCGACAAACCGAAGGAGCCCGAAAAAAAGGAAGCGGCGCCAAAACCTGCCGCCGACCTGATCATCGATTTCGACGGCCTCGGTTCGCGAGCCGCGCGCGTTCCAGTAGAAGCCAGCAACTACGGCGGTTTGTCGGTGAAGACTGGTCATCTTTTGTATGCAGTCGGCTCCGCGTTCTATTACGGACGGCAGGGTGACCGGACCACGTCGCTGCGCATCTATTCGATCAAAGACCGCAAGGAGACGACGCTGGTCGAAGATATGCGCGGTTACGCGCTGTCGGACGACGGTTCGAAAGTGCTCGTCGCCACGGCAGGTCCAAGCTTCAGCCTTTACGACGCCACACCGCTGGGCGAGCGGACCAAGAAGCCGGTTTCGACTGCGGGACTGGCCGTCGATCGCGTGCCCGCCGAAGAGTGGAATCAGATCTTCAACGAAGCCTGGCGGCGTTATCGCGACTTCTTCTACGTGCCCAACATGCACGGCTACGATTGGGAAGCGTTGCGCGAGCAGTACAGGCCCTTGCTCAAGTACGTCGCGCACCGCTCGGATTTGAACTACGTCATCGGCGAGATGATCTCGGAGCTGACCGTCCAGCACGCCTACGTCGAAGGCGGCGACTTCCAGATTCCGCCGCGGCCTCGCGTCGGTCTGCCGGGCGCCAGGTTCGAGCTTGATCAAAAAACCGGCCGGTTCAAGATAGCTAGAATCTTCCCGGGACAAAACGAAGAGGACATCTATCGCTCGCCGCTCACCGAGATCGGCGTGAACGTTTCAGTTGGCGAATACGTCCTTGCGATCAACGGCGAGGAACTGACCGCGGCCGATGATCCGTATCGGCTTCTTAGAAACAAGGCTGACGTTCCCGTTCAGTTGACCGTCAACAAGGAACCGACGATGACCGGCGCGCGGACGGTGTCTTATCGTCCAATCACCAATGAGAGCGATTTGATCTACCTGGACTGGGTGAACACCAATCGCCGCAAAGTGTCGGAGATGACCGGCGGCCGCGTCGGCTACATTCACGTTCCCGATATGGGAGCGCCGGGCATCCGCGAGTTCATCAAGTGGTATTACCCTCAGATCACCAGGGAAGGTCTGGTGGTCGACGTGCGCGCAAACGGCGGCGGCAACGTATCCCAGATGCTGATCGAGCGGTTGCGTCGAAAGGTGCTGGCGCTCAACTACGGACGCACCGCCGATGAGGCGAGCACCTATCCCGGCGGTGTCTTCCTCGGACCGATGGCCGCGATCCTGAACGAGAACTCCGCATCGGACGGTGACATTTTCCCGGCGATGTTTCGCGAGGCGGGACTGGGTCCGTTGATCGGGAAACGCTCGTGGGGCGGCGTGATCGGCATCGGCAACCGAGGCACGTTAATCGACGGCGGATCGATATTCGTCCCCGAGTCGGCGTTCGCAAGCGCCAAAGGCGAGTGGGTCATTGAAGGCTACGGGGTAGACCCGGACATCGTGGTCGAGAACGATCCCAAGTCGGTGATCGAGGGCAAAGACCCGCAGCTCGAACGCGCGGTGGCTGAGGTGATGAAGAAGCTGAAAGAGAAACCGGTGAAGCTGCCGCCTCGCCCCGCGGCTCCGGTCAAGACGCCTAAGCCGTGATGATTGATGCGTGATGCGTGACCGGATGGTGCTGATAAACGCGCGCTTCCACCTCATCCGGTCACGCATCACGCATCACGCATCACGACTTGTGGAGGACAATCATGAGCTCGAAAACAATTCAGATTGAGACAGTAGGAAACGTAGCCGTGCTGCGAATCGAGCGCCCGCCTGCGAACGCGATCGACCTGGCGCTTGCCGGCGAGTTTGAAAACGCATTGGCGGACATCGAACAGAGCAGCGAGATCCACGCGCTCGTACTCACCGGCGCCGGCAGTTGCTTTTCGGCGGGCCTCGATTTGAAAGTCGTGCCAACGTACGATCGAGCGCAACAACAGGCAATGGTGATGCAAGTGAATCGTCTGTTTGGAGGGCTCTACGGCTTGCCTCTGCCGACGATTGCCGCGGTGAACGGCCACGCCATTGCGGGAGGCGTTATCCTGACTCTCTGTTGCGATTACCGGATCGGAGCTGAAGGCGACTACAAACTCGGTCTCGCGGAGATGCGCGTCGGCGTGCCCTTTCCGGTCGCGGCGATGTCGATAGTTCAATCAGAACTGAGCCACCCGGTCGCACGCACAATGGTGTTGACCGCGCGCAACTCGAGCCCGCCTAAAGCGCTGTCGATGGGTGTTCTGGATGAGCTTCAACCGCCAGACCGGCTGCTGGCGCGAGCGATCGAAGTGGCTCAGAAGATGGCCGCCCTGCCGCGGACGATGTACGGCCGTATCAAACGCCAATTGCGAGCTGCCGCGCTTGCGAGGATCGAAGACGCAATCAGCAATCGAAAAGAACCGATGCTGGATTCGTGGCTCAGCGCTGAGACTCGCGAAGCCTCGGCTGAAGCATTGAAGCACGCAGACTAAGCCCCGTGCCGGAAGCTGCCTGCCGTTCTGACGGATTGTGTCGCGACTTTCTATTTTGATCCAACACCGGCGAGAAGTTGTCAGGCTAACTTCGTGCGCGAAGTTGCTCGTCGGGCGCTAGCTGGGTGCAATAGACTTCCTGCTTGAACGGCTTCAACCCGCGCTTCAGGTAGTTGGGCATCGCAGCCGGATCATCCAGCGTGCAAGTGTGCAGCCACACTCGATTGGCGCCGTCGCTCCAGGCCTGCTCGGCAGCTACGCTCAAAAGGTGTTTGCCCAATCCTCTGCCGATGAACTCCTGTATCAACCCGAAGTAGGCAATCTCGATTGATCCGTCATCGTGGCGCTCGAGTTCGAAATATCCCGCGGGTGCGCCTTCGCTGAACATCACCCACAGTGTTATCTCCGGACGCGCAAGGTGTGAGCGTATTTGTTCGTCACTCCAGGGCAACCGGTCGATCCAGTGATAGAAGCGGCCGACCTCGCTGTAGAGATAGCGAAAAAAAGAAGCCGGGCACTCGGCGACGCGCTCTGTTCGGATGCGAGGATCGTCGACGCGAGCAGGGTGGAGGTCCTCGGGCCGCTCGAGCTGAAGGTAAGTGCGAGTCACTTCGACGTCCATGTCAGAAGATATTAAACACAAAGGCTCAAAGCCACAAAGCCACGTAAGAGAACCCTTAGTGCCTTAATGTCTTTGTGGTTAAATTCCCTTGCAGGCAACGCGGCCGTGTTTCGTTCTCATCAAGGGAGCGGTCCGGGGTGCACCGTTTCGAAGGTCTAGTCTCTCGTCGCAGAGGTTCAATGAAAAGAATTCTTATTTCGCTTCTATTGCTTGCCGGCGTGCTGGTGTCGGACTCCCTCGCTGACCAGCCGGCAGGCAAAATCGTAGACCGCTTCAAAAAAGCTTCCGGCGGCAAGTCCGCGGCTCGGCTCAAAAGCACTCTGATGACCGGAAGCGTGAAGGCCGGCGACGGAGCCGCCGGCCGCTTCAGCTATCAGACCTCGGCTCCAAACAATCTTCGACTGGATCTCGAAGTTGGCGGATCGAAGGTGAGCGAGTGCTACAACGGCAAATCCGCCTGGCGGCTCGATGCGCGCGGGCTGCGCACTCTGTTGGGCGATGAAGCGAAACGCCTGCGCCTCGAAGCCTTGCTCTCGAACAGCCGCCTCAACGACCTCCAGCGCAATCGCATCGTTCCACAGCTGGGCGGCAAGACGACGATCGACGGGCGCGATGCCAACGCGATCGACTTCATCAAGGACGGCGTTCGCGTGAAACTCTACTTCGATGCTTCAACCAATCTGCCTGTGAAGCGCGAGCGAGAAACTGCCGACGGCGTCGAAGAAACGTTCTACGGCGACTACCGAGCGGTCGACGGCGTGATGGAACCGTTCTCACTCAAGATCAAGAAAGGCGGCGTCGAGTTGTTGGTGACTGTCGATCGTGTAGAGCACAACCGCGCGGTCGAGCTGGCGGCCTTCCGCTATCCGCAGGTGGAGGGCTCGCGTCCGTTGCCTGAGCTCGAGCCTCTGCTGAAAGCCCTCAACGAGAACCAGGACAAGATCGACGAGATGCGCGACCGCTATACGTGCCGGCTGGTCGAAATCGAGCGCAAACACGACGGTGACGGACGAGTCAAAGAAACCGTGACGCGCACGTACGAAGTCACTCCAATCGGTGATCGGTCGGTCGAGCGGCTGATGAGCGTCAACGGCAAGGAGCTGTCGGCCTCCGAGCGCGAAAAGGAAGACAAACGCTTTCAAAAGGAAGTCGAGGACACTATCAAACGTCGCGAAAAGAAAGAGCAGAAAGATGAACAAGCCCGCGCCAAAGGCGAGAAGGAGAAAGAGGACGATGGCGTTGAGATCAAAGATTTCCTACGCGTCAGCGAAATCACTTCGGTGCGGCGCGAGATGTTTCGGGGTCACGAGGTGATCGCATTCGACTTCGAGCCTCGCAAGGGATTCAAGCCGAAGAACCGCGGAGAAGATATCGTCAACAAGCTGGCGGGCACGATCTGGGTCGACGAAACGGCCCAGCAAATCGCTCGGCTCGAGGCTCGGCTGACCAATTCGTACAAGATCGCCGGCGGGATGCTCGCTTCGATTGGAGCTTCGACAGCGTTCAGCTTTGAGCAGGAAAAAATCGGCGATGAGGTCTGGATGCCCTCTTCGATGGAGGCGAACCTCTCAGTCAGGTTGTTGTTGCTGGCGAAGTTCAATCGCAGCGTCGAACGGCACTACAGCGAGTACAAGAAGTATCAGATCGATAGCAAGTATGATTTGACCAAGCCGAAAGAAAACGCCAAGCCATAGAACACTCTTCCGGGGGTTCCTACAACCTCCATCAACGGCACAGACTGCGTGCAAACGCCGGGAATTCCACCCACGCCAGAGACTGAGTGAAGACTCCTGAAATCCCACCCACTGGCCGTGGGTGGGATTCCCGGAGTTTTGATACGGTCAGCCTGCCCTGTTGCTGGACAACCGTTCGACCGCGTTGCTAGAATCTGCGGCTTCACGATGGGCGGTAAAAGGCGGCCTATAACAGCTTGGCTTCTGACAACTCGCCTTCAAACGATGATGAATCGCTAGCGCTCACGGCTCCCGAAGCGGTCGAGCGCCGAGTCTGGCGTAACATCTTCGCCGTCGTCGCCATCGTAGTCGTAATCGCAGCATTGGCAGCCGATTTGAGGTTCATGCTGGGCCTGATTTTGGGCGGCGGGCTCGCCTTGCTAAACTACAAATGGCTGCACTCGTCGCTGCGAGCCGTGGTGGGGGCGGGCAATGAGAAAGCGCCACCCGGAACGATGATCAAGTTTGTCGTTCGGTGGTTGGTAATCGCAGCCGTAGCGTGGGCCGCCAACAAGACCGGTTACTTTGACGCTATCGCCATACTCGCGGGCTTGCTGGCGCCGGCGGCAGCGGTAATGATCGAGGCCGCTTACGTTGCCTACAAGACCTTTCGAACAAGGGAGAACGATCACTGATGCTGGCACCGATTCTGGCGCTACTGCAGGAAGGACATATAGCCGCCGCTGAGACCGCCGAGCACGCGGCAGGCTCGGGTGAGCACGCGGCCGAGCCGTGGCTCGTCGAGCAGGCCAACCATATTCTCGGCCCGGCCGTGCTCAGCATCGAGCGAGTGGTGATGCCGCCCATTTACGGTCTGTTCGGCGCCCACTGGCACGAGCCCGCTCCCGGCGAGTTGGTTATCCCCGAGCACATCGTCTGGACCGCCCTTCTGTTTATCATCTGCGTTGCAGGCGTGCTGCTCATGCGCGGAAGGTTGTCCGTCGATCGGCCATCAAAGGGACAACAGATGCTCGAAGTCGTTGTCGAACAAATTCGCGGACTGCTTGATCAAGTCATTGGCCCTTATGGCCGCCGCTATCTGCCGGTGATGGGTTCATTCGCAGTATTCATCCTGGTCGGTAATCTGATGGGGCAAATACCGGGCCTCGGGGCGCCGACCGAAAACATAAACGTGACTGGCGCTCTTGGAATCACGTCGTTTCTCTACTTTATTGGCAGCGGTTTTCGACAGCAGGGGCTGAAGTACTTGAAACACTTCACCGGCGGGCTGACAGGCGCGCTGCTGATATCGTTAGGGTGGTTGATCTTCGTAGTCGAGATAGTATCAAACACCGTGCGTCCGGTTACGCTCTCGCTGCGGCTCTTTGTCAATATGTACGCCGACCACCAGATTGGCGGCGCATTCATGGGGCTTATCGCGCCGATCGTTCCGATATTCACGATCCTGCTCGGCGTGTTTGTAGCTTTCGTGCAGACCTTCATTTTCATAATGCTCTCGATGGTCTACTTGTCTGAGACCGTGCCGCACGAAGAACACGACGCCGAAGAACACGGCCACGGCAGCGAAGCGGTGGCCGAAGCGCATTGAGAGAATTTTGGATTTTAGATTTTGGATTTTGGATTGACTCGCGGATGAGCCGCCAAGAATCCAAAATCCTGGTTCAGACGGCTTTATTTGTACCCGAACCGGAAGGCAATGACAGTGAAGCTCTTTTCATAGAAGTTGATGGCACGACGTCGCTGGAGCCTTGCTAAAAGGGGGGCAAGCGTATACCGGGCGCGTGGAAATAATATCGAGCGGAACCTGTCACACCTTCTCTCTGATAACCCGAGCTTCGGCAGCCGGTGCCCTAGGGTTGAGAACGGAACTACGTTTTGTATCTCCGACCCTTTCCACCAAACGCTTGGCTGGTCGAAACTCTAAGCCGCCGAGATGTCGATCGGCGTTGAGGCCGACAGCAGACCTCAGGAGAAAGACGATGATTAAATTGAAACTGTTAGGGATGTCCGCGCTGATGATGCTTTTCACTGTGGCGACGGCGATGGCCCAGGCACCGGGGGCAACAGGCGCCCCCAGCACCGGGAATTCGTGGTTCTTCCCGGCGATGGGATCGTTCGCAGTCGCTATTGCGGCGCTGGGCGGGGCGCTGGGCGACGGGCGCGCAATTGCCGCGGCCTGTGAAGGCGCCGCGCGCAATCCAGGCGCCGGCGGCCGCATATTCACTATGCTGCTGCTTGGGCTCGCGCTGATCGAGACTCTCGTGCTGTTCACGTTTTTGACTGTCGTGCTGAAGTACTGATTTGGAGTCAGGTGCGAGCGGACCGATAAAAGGGAGGCTTCACGGCCTCCCTTTTTATTCTCGGCCAGAGGCGATAGACTCGCCTTGAAGCCGGCTAGGTTCTACGAACTTCAAGTTGTCGCTCCAGGTACACTCGGAACCCGCGATAAACTGAAGTCTGTCGGACATTCTTGGAGTAACGATGGATTCATTCAGAGAGAGCCTTCTTAAACTCATCACTGAAACCTCGACGAACCTTCCGCCCGATGTTCGAAACGCGATGGCGGAAGCCGTCGCCGAAGAGAATCCGGCGACGACCGCAGGGACTGCGCTTGCCGTCATCGCTACAAACATCGACATGGCTTGCGACACCGAAGGCCCGATTTGCCAGGACACCGGAATGCCCACCTTCGAGATCAAGACTCCGGTCGGGGCGAACCAGATCGTGATGAAGCAGGAGATCCATGAAGCCATCGCCGACGCCACTCGGCTCGGCAAGCTGCGGCCCAACTCCGTCGATTCGATCACCGGCGCAAACTCCGGAGACAATCTCGGTCCCGGCACACCGGTCATTCACTTCCATCAGTGGGAGAACGACGACGAGATCGAAGTGAAACTTCTGCTGAAAGGCGGCGGGTGCGAAAACAAGAACATTCAGTACTCGGTTCCGGCTGAGCTTCCACATCTCGGGCGCGCGGGCCGCGATCTGGACGGCGTTCGCAAATGCATCATGCATGCGGTCTGGCAGGCGCAAGGTCACGGCTGCAGCGCCGGCGCGATCGGCGTGTGCATCGGGGGCGATCGCACGTCGGGTTATCAGCACGCAAAAGAGCAGCTCTTCCGAACGCTTGACGACACGAATTCGGATCCCAGGCTTGCCGAGCTGGAAGACTACGTGATGAAGGCCGCGAACACTTTGAACATTGGAACCATGGGATTCGGCGGCGGCGTCACTCTGATCGGCTGCAAGATCGGCGCGCTCAATCGCCTTCCGGCGAGCTTCTTCGTGTCGGTGGCGTATGACTGCTGGGCGTTCAGGCGGCTTGGCGTCGTGCTTGACGCGAAGACCGGCGCGATCAAACGCTGGCTCTATCGCGATGACAAAAAGACCGAGAAGCGAATGGCGGCCGGCGAAGGGTTTCGACTAACCGGCAAAGAGAAGCCGCTGGTCGCGCCGATCAACGAAGAGCAGATTCGCTCGCTTGCTGTGGGCGACGTGGTGATGATCTCCGGGGAGATGTATACCGGGCGCGACGCGGTGCATTCATATTTGATGAAGCACGACCCGCCCGCCGACTTGCGAGGCTCGGTGCTCTATCACTGCGGCCCGGTGGTGATGAAAGACAACGGGAGCTATCGAATCACCGCCGCCGGTCCGACGACCAGCATTCGAGAAGAGCCTTATCAAGGCGACATTATCAAGCGCTACGGCGTCCGCGCGGTCATGGGCAAAGGCGGGATGGGTGCGCGCACGCTCGCTGCGATGAAAGAAGCGGGCGCGGTGTACCTCAACGCGATCGGCGGCGCGGCTCAGTATTATGCTCGCTGCGTCGAACAGGTCCTCGATGTGAACCTGCTCGAGTTCGGGATACCCGAAGCGATGTGGCATCTGCAGGTGAAAGACTTTCCGGCTATCGTGACCATGGACGCACACGGAAACTCGCTGCACGCCGACGTCGAGAAGGCCTCGGCAATGATGCTCGCCAAGCTGGCCGATCCGGTATTTTGACCGCGTCAACAAGGTCAAGGAGAGCGCCAGGCGAGAGCTACGAGAGATGCTTCGCGTGAAGCGGCGATTCTCGGAAGCTGTTTACCGGCACTGTTGTGATGCAAGCCGGCATTTCTCGAACGCCTGATTATCAACTCACACCTGTGCACGCGTTGACAAAGAGCCGTGCGACGGCAAACAATCGCCGCGTCACAATCCCACTGGGAGGGAGGAAAAGCAATGATTCGGCGTCTTGTTCTGGTTGCGTCTCTCTGCGTGTTAGCATCTCTTCACTCCGCGGCTAACGCTCAAACGACTGATGTCATAAGCACTCGCGACATGAGCGACATTAACTGGATGGAGTTCAAGGAAGCCGTTCCGTCGAAGATCAACACGGTCATCCTTCCAACCGGTACTCTCGAGCCGCACGGCGTGATAAACAACGGCGCGGATATCACCGCGCCCATCGGCATCGCTCGAAAGATCGCCCGTGAAGTAAACGCGATGATCGCGCCGATCATTCCTTACGGCATGACTGGCAGCATGGACGCTTACCCCGGCGCGTTCTCGATTTCCGAAACCGCTTATCGTGCATACGCTCGCGACGTGATGTCGGGGCTGGCGAAGACCGGCTTTCGCAATATCATCATCATCAACGGGCACGGCGGACCCCAGACGGCGGTACTCAACCAGATCGCCATGGAGATAGGTCAGGAGAAGCACGTGCGAACGCTGGTGATAAACTGGTGGAGCTACGCTTCGGACGTGACGCTTTCGGTCTTCGGCGAAGACGGCGGCCACGCCGGCTGGAACGAAACGGCTTTCATTCAGGCGATTGATCCGAAGCTTGTCCACAAAGAGCGTTATTCGGATGAGTTGGCCACGCCCAACGCGGCGCCGGGCAGTTACTCAGCTTATCCCGCGCCTTCATCGATCGGGCTGTACAAGGAAGGTCAGGGTTACGTGAAGTTCGATCAAGCGAAGGCGGATGAATACTTCGCGAAGGTCACGGGGAAAGTCGCCAGGCTAATCATCGACACTCGCCGCAAGTGGGATATGGCGGGGTTGTTTGAGAAGTAAGGAGCATAGAGTATTGGTTCAGGGTTCGGGGTTCAGGGTTCCGCGTTCAGAGTTCATGATGCTAGATGCTAATTCTGAAACACGAACCCTGAACCCTGAACCGTCTTTGACGCATCGCTTTTCCTTGATTGACACGGCGGCGATGACCAATTAGTCTGCAAGAACGCTGCCAGGAATAGGCCCGGAGAGAACAGACTATGATCTGCGCGAAATGTGGCGCCGAGAATCGTGACGGATCAAACTTCTGTCGATACTGCTCGGCCCCGCTGACGCCAACCTCGGGCTACATTCCATCGGTTCCGCCGCCACCGGTACCAGGAGCAACCGCACCCTCGACTTACTATCCGCCTCAGAGCTACCAAACGCCACCCTGGCCGCCTGCGCGGCAGGTTGTTCCCACAAAGCTGTGCGCCCGCTGCAACTCAGCGAGCGTCGTCAAGGGCTCGGTCCCCTTGTGGGCGATACTCGTTGCGGTCATCGGCGCCCCATTTACTTGCCTGCTTTCACTTCTGTTTTTGCTGGTCAAAGACCCGAACAAATGTCTCAACTGCGGCCTCGAGTTTAGGTAGTTTCCCTTTCCGCGAAACAGTCGTTCTTATTCTTTGTCAGCTTTTCCTCTGGTCTGAATTCGTGTGCAAGTAAGCGGACTCGCTTCATTCTAAGAACAACACACGACAGAATGGTAGAGGGTCAACCCCTCTCAAACAGATTTAGTTCCGGTGCATGCCCAAACCGTGCTGAGGTAACCCGGGATCACGGAAAGAGGACATGCAAAACAACGCTTCATTCTTAGCGATGATTGAGCAGCCGTGTATGATTTCGCGGCTCACAGATGAATTGCGGGAAGCCTTGCGCGAGTTCCGCGAGGACCCGATGGCTTTTGTCACAACCGCGCTCAAACGAGATGCCGTTGGGAGCCGGCGCAAGATGCTTCTACGAGTGGGGCTCGCAATCGCCATTTTGTTTTACGCGATTGCGTTTGTATCGATGCTGGTCTTCTGGTCGCTCGCTCAGCACAGAGCGCGAGTTCCTCACAGCGGTGAGTTCTCGACCATCGTGTTGAAGCTGCCAGGCTACTGGCCTAAGATCGAGATCCCGAGTGGCGAAGATAAACCTGGAGGGGGCGGCGGTGGTGGACATCAAACGAACACGCCACCTTCCGATGGCGAATTGCCAATTTCTTCGCTTACCCAACTAGTGATCGCTCCAAAACCCGAGCCTCAACTTACCCCGCCTGCCCTGCCGGTTATCGAAAAGGTGATGGTCGACCCTCGTATTCAATTCAAGCACGACGACCTGAGCCCTACTGGTCTGCCCGATGGCACAGGTCTGATACCTTCGGCGGGCACGGGCTCCGATAGAGGGATGGGCACGGGACCGGGCGGCGGAATGGGTACAGGTGACGGACCTGGCGTGGGCCCGGGCAGTGGCGGCAACACTGGCGGAGAGAGTTTCAAGCTCTCAGGAGCGAGAAAGAGACCAGCCGTTCAGCAGTCGGTCGTCGATGAGCGACCAGTGCTCTTGAACCGGCCCCGGCCTATGTTCACCGAAGAAGCACGTCGCAACAAAATCCAGGGGGTCGTGCGAATGAAGATCCTTATAGACGTGAGCGGCAAGGTTACGGAGGTAGTCGTGACTCGCGGTTTGCCCGATGGTCTGGACCTGCAGGCTATCCGTGCCGCGTATCAGATGCGCTTCAGACCCGCGATGAAAAACGGCAGTCCAGTTCCCTACTGGCTGAGCAATGTCGAGGTTGAGTTCAATTTGAGGTGAGGGGTTCGTTCGAACGAGAGCCGTCACGGGCGGCTCGTTTGAACGCGGCCTCTCTCATAAGCCCGCGGCGGTGTCAGGTCATCCGACACGTTGTAGTAAAACGCATCGCCGTCGAGCCGCAGAAAGACGAGCACGACGTCTTGTTCAGGGTCGTATTCTTTGACGACATCCGCGATCTCTCCATTCGGCCAGCCGCCGCGCGTCGCCAGACGCTCGCTGCCGTCGGCGACATAGTAAGTGGGCACGTGAAGGCCCTCGCCGGATTTCGAGGCATTTCTTAGATCGATGACGACCACGCCGCGGCCTTCACTCAAATACTTCTTCCATGCAAACGCGGCGAAGTCGCGCCACTGGGATCGGACGAAGGTAATGTGCGCGTCGGGCGTATCTAGGTCTTCAATGCGACCGGTAGGCAGTGTTAGACCCATAGAGGCAATCTACCTCAACGCGGCAAGGGTTCCGGCAAATTTGCAATCGCATAAGCCAGCACCACCATTACGGCGCTATTCTCAGCAAGCTCGCGCGGAACTACTTTGTCGAGCGTGTCGGCCGCGGTGTGATGATAATTGAAGTAGGTCCGATTGTCCTGAATCGGAGCAAGCGTCGGCACTCCGGCAGCGTCGAGCGGGGAGATGTCGGCTCCCTGCGCATCCTGGCTTTGCCTGATGATGCCCGCGCCTGAAGTTTGCAGCACGGCGGTTATCGGCCGCAGCATTTCCAGGGCTTTCGCATTCACGTGAGCCGAGAAGCCGACGGGATGGCCGGCGCCGAGATCACTCTCGATGGCGGCAATGTGATTCCCAAATTCTGCCTTGTGGTCTTCCCCGTAAGTTTTTCCGCCCATCAGACCATTCTCTTCGTTCATCCACGCGATCACCCGGATGGTTCGTCTGGCTCGGAATCCAAGCCGCTTGATCAACTGAACGGCTTGCATCGCGACAGCGACCCCAGCTCCGTCATCGATCGCGCCGGTGCCCAGGTCCCACGAGTCCAGATGGCCGGAGACTATGATCACCTGTTCCGGATGCTCGGAGCCTTTGAGGTCTGCGATGACGTTGTAACTTTCGACATCGGGCAGCGTTTGCGGAGTCAGCGTTAGATGCATGCGAACTGGCGCTTGAGCTGTTAGATACGCGATCAGGTCTGCGTCTTCTGCGGCTACGGCGGCGGCTGGAATCTTCGGCGCGTCGCTGGCGTAGCCCAAAGCGCCTGTATGCGGCAGGCGATAGTCAGCGCCGCCGACCGACCGCACCAGCGAGGCAACCGCGCCGAGTCGAGCTGCCGCGCTGGGTCCTGCGCCGCGATAAATTACTGCTTCGCCGTAAGCATCAAGCGCGAATCCTTGAGCGGCCTTTTGTTTGTCGAAGCGGGTGTTGAACAAAACGATTTTGCCCGCAACCTTTTCACGCCCCAGCGATGCGAGATGCTCGAAGCTGTCGGCGACGATCACCTCGGCGGTCAAGCCTTCGGCGAGAGTGGCGACGCTACCACCAAGCGCAGTCAACACGATCTTCTGCTTCGTTCCCGGGGCCTGGCCGGCGAACCGCACAAGCTCCCCGGTCTCCGCGCCCCGCACCCAGTGGGGAACCATCACCTTCTCGAGCTGCACATCGAGCCCCAGGCGCCGCAGTTCAACGGCGACATACTGGACGGCTTGCTGAGCTTGCGGCGACCCGCTCAACCGCGGACCTATGTTGTTACACAGGTAAGCGAGCTGAACATAGTCATAGTCGCTCGAAAGTGCTGCGGCTTGCAGTTGTTTCAACTGGGCGATAAGCTGCGGAGAATACGAGTAGCCGGCGCTTCTATCCGTCTGTTGAGCGATCGCTTGTGCAATGCAGAAAAGTGCCAGGAAAACGGTAAGAACGCTTCGGGGAGCGGAAGCCTTTCTGACTCTCATCCGCGAGATTATACGGGAGGCCAACTCATTACAACAGCGCCGTGACGATGTTCGTCACGCTTGGTTGGGCCTAAAACTTGGGGGCGGTCAAAGGACCGCCCCCGCCAAAGCTTGAAACAGATTTTGGCGATTGACGCCGGTCAGTCTAGCGTCACTGAAACGAAGGTCATTTGACCGCCGCGTTCGATCTGCAGCGTGACTTCTTTCTCGCCCTTGAGGGACGCCATCGCACTGACGTAGTCCTGACGATTGGTAACCGGGGTTCGGTTTATGCGGTGAATAACGTCGCCAGCTTGAAGGCCCGCCTCTGCCGCAGGACCATCCGGCTGGACGTTTTGAATTACCACGCCGGTTGGGACCCTCAACTTCATCTCGCGAGCCAACTCAGCCGTCAAGCTCGAAATTGAAATTCCGAGCTTTACCCCTTCCTCTTCCGGGCTACCCTTATCCGGTTGCGCTTCTTCGCCATTTCTGGGAGGACGTTCGCCTAGCTTGATGGTGGCTGTCTCAGCGCGACCATCGCGCACATACTTGAGCTGCGTCGCCTTTCCAACTGGTGTGTCGGCAACCATCTCGGTTAGCTGCTTCGGCGAGGTGACATGTTTACCGTCGAACTCGACGATGACGTCACCGCTGCGAAGCCCGGCGTTTCCCGCGGGACTGTAGTCTCGAGGTAGATCGTCTACCAGGGCGCCGTCGGTACCGGTATACCCTACCGACTTGGCAAGCGAAGGCGAGACTGGCCGCAAGCTAACGCCAAGATAACCGCGCGTGACCTTACCGTTTTTGATCAGCTGGGCGTAGATCTTCGTCGCTAGATTCGACGGGATTGCAAAGCCTATTCCCGAGCTTGCCCCCGTCTGCGAGAAGATCAGAGTATTGATGCCTACCACTTCACCCTGCATGTTGATGAGCGGTCCCCCGGAGTTGCCGGGGTTGATCGATGCATCGGTCTGGATGAAGTCCGTAAACTGGCCGCCAACTCTACCGAGGTCGCGTCCGGTTGCTGAGACGATGCCGGCAGTCATCGTCTGCTGAAGGCCAAATGGACTGCCGAGGGCGATCACCCACTCGCCCTGCTCAAGCCTGTCAGAATCGCCGAGCCTTGCGAAGGACAGGTTCTGCGCATCGATCTTGATGACCGCAAGATCGGTCTCGCTGTCTTTACCCACGACCCTCGCTTTGAGCTCGCGTCCGTCCGCGAGCTTCACATTAATCTGCTCGGCGTCCCCGGCTACGTGATTGTTGGTTAGTATGTAGCCGTCGGCGCTGATTATTACGCCCGACCCTGTTCCTCGCTGGCGCCGCGGCTGGCCGAAGCCGGGAATTTGTGGAAAGCCTTCGGGCAGTTGGATCGAAGCCCGCTTTGTCTTCTCGACGACGTCGATGTTTACGACCGCCGGCTTGACCTGCTTTGCCACGCCTATGAAAGCCCGCGATAAATCCTGGGGCGAAGGCAACTGCGATTGCCCTTGCGGCGCAAATGCCTTTCCCTGAAATTCAAAGCCGAGACCCGATGCTACTGCCAGGGTGAGCGCGAAAAAGAGAATTGCCGCGCCGCCCATTCTCAATCTGGTCTTGGTACTTAAATTGGTATCCATCATCTATTCAACCCTCCCTAGTATCTCGACAGGCAAGAGTATAGTGACAAGAAACGAGTGACAAGCCCTTCCAGGATTGTCACTCGTCTTTTTTCTGGTTCTTGGTACTACCACGCCCGTCACATTTCAACGCGCCGACGAGTGGCTAGTTTCATTATCTCGGCAATCCGATTAGCTGTCGCTTTCAACGCGCAAATTGTTAGTCACCGAGAACACTCCCGGCACGCCACTGGCCGCCATGTACGCGAGTTGGCTGTCCATTTGGTTCGAAACGACACCTTCGAGGGTTACATTGCCATTCTTGACGATGATATGTATCGACGGGTTCGCCCCCATTGCGTATCGATACAAGCTCCCGCTGCGGAAGATCGAGCGATACTCACGGGCTCGAATCGAATCGTCAAACCCCGACACAGGCAGAACCTGAATGTTGTTGATCACGCGATCAACCCCCTCGATCTTTGCGACTCGCCGCTCGGCATCCCGTCGGGTGATCGGGTTCACGACCTGCCCGTACAACGTGGCAGTTTCGCCCTCGACTTTGTACTCCAGATTGTCAAACACGCCGTAGTAAGGCAGCGTGACAAGCTCCTTGCGTACCTTGTCCATGGTCTTCTGCGACCCCGTTGTAGCAAGAGCGGCTGGTGCAGCCAACACTAGCAGTGCTAACACCATCAGCAGTCTTCCCTTGATTTTAGTCATCTTGTTACCTCCTGAGAATCTCTATTGTCTTCCCTGTTCAGTCCCATTCTATCTTCATCCTTTTCGCTGGCCGTGTGACTGGTGCGTGGCCAACTACTTTGGATGCATCAGGCGGTTGAACCAATGTCTGCTTCTCGGCTCGCTCACGACGATTGCCGCCATCGGGCTCAGGCCTCGTCTGCTCTGGTGCTTCGAGGACAGCCGTGATCTTGCCTAACACCTGGATAACTTGAATCCGATCGTCCTCACGCAGACGCGAGAGCGCGTCAACAAAAAGTTCGTTGCGCCGCCCGCGGAACCCGTCGATGATTAGTCTCCCCTTCTCCGTCAGTTCAATGTTAACCCGGCGTCGGTCATCCTTCGCGCTGCGCCGCTCGATCAAGTGCTTGCGGACCAGGCGATCCGTCAACTGGGTAACTGCCGGGGCCGAGATTCCGAGAGCCACGGCAAGCTTGCTCGTCGGCAGCGCGGCCGCGCGAAGGATCCTCAGTGCCTGGGCCTGAGTAAGCGTCAAGTCCATCCCTATGACTTGCCTTTGATGGTGCTCTAGGATCAGTCGAAACACTGCCTCCACAAACCGGTCAAGGACTGTCTCAACCGTGCTAGAACCAGACTCCATCATAAGAGCATTCCTCGTTTACTAACTTACATTAATATTTAAGTAATCTTAAGTATCATAGAAAGTGCCGGTACTCCTGTCAAGTGCGTCGTTTTCACAGGCGCTAGCTATCCGGTCGTCCTTCTTCGTGAGCTTGGTCCGGCAGACTGTCGCCGAGAATTCGTAGCCGACGGTGCTCGGTTTGGAGCTGAGCGAGGCGGTCTTCAATCAGAATGCGGTCGCGACGGAGCTTCTCGCGCTGCGCGGAGCCGATCAGCTTGCGCCTTATTCTCGCCAGGCCAAGCATGACGACTCCCGCGATTGCGGCGTAGAACGCCCAGCTTCCGATGTAGGCGTTCCCTAAGAACATGAAGAGCGCAATCAACAATATGATCATCATGAATAGGCCGAAGAATGCGCAGCCCAATTGCAGCGGGGCGCTCTGCTCTTTGCTTCTCAGGATCTCGCTTTCCGACTCTGACTCTTCTATCAATTCTTCGATCTCGGCAAGCCTACGATCGACGGCACTGTTCCTTGCTCGCTGCGTGTCTTCGTTTGCTGGCCATATCTCAGAAAGACTTAGCGCACTGCCATGTCGAAGTACCCAGTAAGAAGTCGAGCAGCCGCAGCAGATCACATTGTCGAATTCTGGCGGTATCTCGAGAGACAATTGGCACCGAGGGCAACGGGTTAAGATGACATTCGTATCCACTCTTTAACTAATATTGTCGCAATTGCAGAAATCATCAACTGAGATTCGCATAAAGAATTAAACCCCGGTGCTTGATGGCCGAAGGTCCGCGATCTCGAGAATTGACCAGGTCGTTCGCGCCAACACATCGAGGGATCTACACGAAGAGCCCAAGTTTCAAATATCCTCGTCGATATTGTATAGTTGCTGATCGGGTACTCAAGCACTTTGTTATCTGATAGAGAATGGAAGATCGGAATGACAGATATCGAGACGATTGCCAGCCTTGCTAAGCGCCGAGGTTTTGCCTTTCAATCCAGCGACATTTACGGCGGACTGGGCTCGGTCTGGGACTATGGCCCGCTGGGAATCGAATTGAAGAACAACATCAAGCGCGCCTGGTGGCGTTCGGTCGTATACGAACGCGACGACATGGTTGGGCTCGACGCCGGTATCCTTATGAACCGCCTCGTGTGGAAGTACTCGGGCCACGAAGCTACTTTCTCAGACCCGCTGGTGGATTGCCGAAAGTGCAAAGCGAGACTGCGCGCAGACAAGATCGAAGGTGACAAATGCCCCGAATGCGGGTCCACGGATCTTACCGAGCCGCGCCAATTCAACCTGATGTTCAGGACCACCGTTGGTCCGGTTGAGGACGAATCTGGTTTGACCTATTTGAGACCGGAGACCGCGCAGGGGATATTCGTCAACTTCAAAAACATTCTGGACAGTACCAATCGCAAGCTGCCCTTTGGCGTGGCGCAGATCGGCAAGGCCTTTCGCAACGAGATAACGCCGGGAAATTTCATCTTTCGCACGCGTGAGTTCGAGCAGATGGAGATCGAATACTTCGTCAAGCCTCCGCAGGCACGCAAGCCGGGCGAGATGACCGACGAAGCATGGCACGAGCGCTGGATCGAAGATCGTTACAACTGGCACATTGCGCTCGGAATGCGCTCGGAAAACCTGAGGAAGTACGAACAACCGCGCTCGGAGCTAGCGCACTATGCCAAGCGATGTGTGGATCTTCAGTATCGCTTTTTCCCCGATCGCGAGGACGATGAGAAGCAGTGGGACGAGCTTGAAGGAATAGCTAATCGCGCGGACTATGATCTGAAGGCGCACTCGAAAAAACCGGGCGACGCTGACGGTAAGCGGCTCAATCCGGATTCAACTGCCGATCTCACTTACTTCGATCACGAAACAAACCAGCATGTTTTCCCATATGTGATCGAACCCTCGGCTGGCGTCGATCGCAAAATGCTTGCCTTCATGATGGACGCGTATCAAGAAGAAGAAGTGCGCGGTGAGAAGCGCATCGTTCTCAAGCTGCACCCTGATCTGGCTCCCATAAAAGTGGCCGTGCTTCCGCTCGCCAAGAATAAAGAAGGCATCGTCAATCTCGCAAAAGAGATAAAGTCGCAGCTTCAGCGAACTGGGGCGATGCGCGCGGTCTACGACGACACGGCAGGGATCGGCAAGCTCTATCGCCGCCAGGACGAAGTGGGAACACCGCTGTGCTTAACCGTGGACCATCAATCGATCGAGGACAATCAAGTCACTCTCCGCGATCGCGACACGATGCTCCAGGAACGCGTTCCGATTGCTGAAATCGAACGGATCATCGGCGATAAGCTGAGGTCCTAGCCGGGCGAAACCAACCTCCCTTTCCCGTCAGTTCCAAGAGGGTTATTCTTACTCAAATGAACCCTGAAGCCGTTAGACTGTGTGAGGCTGTGCGCGAAGCGGGCGGACGAGCAATGCTCGTGGGCGGTTCGGTACGCGATCAATTGCTGGACCTTGAATCCAAGGACTTCGATGTTGAGGTTTATGGAATTGAGCCGGCGCACCTTCGTAGAATCCTCGAGCGCATCGGTCAGGTCAATACAGTCGGCGAGCATTTTTCAGTCTATAAGGTTGTCGCTTATCCGGCGCGTACAGGCGATTCTACGGAGCGACAAACTCTCTCTGGCGAACCTGCCTCGCAACAGAGATTCGAGATTGACGTATCAATTCCGAGGCGTGAGTCGAAATCCGGCCGGGGTCATCGCGGGTTTGTGATCGAAGGCGACCCTTCGATGAGCTTCGAGGAGGCAGCCCGCCGCCGCGACTTCACCATCAACGCTATTCTCTTAGACCCGTTAACAGACGAGACCATCGATCCATATGGTGGCAGGGAAGATTTGAAGCAGCGAATCCTTAGAGCCGTGGCGGCTGATACATTCATCGAAGACAGTCTTCGTGTGTTACGGGCAGTGCAGCTCGCGGCGAGATTCGAGATGACGATCGAGGCACAAACCATCGCGCTATGCCGCACGATTGAGCTTTCGGATCTCCCTCGTGAGCGAATTTGGGGCGAGATCGAAAAGTTGCTCACTCTCGCCGAGCACCCATCGATCGGACTGGATGCGGCGTTCGAACTCGGCGTGTTTGACAAACTCTTTCCCGAGCTTCACGCCCTGATCAGCCGTCCGAGCGTTTTCTCTCATACAAAACTCGCGCTTGACGAAGCGGTGAAGCTTCTTCGCGACATGCCGAAGCCGAAGCGGTTAGCGGTCATGCTTGCAACTCTCTGCCACGATCTACGAGAGCCCGTAACGACCGAGAGGGGCTCTGGCAATGCCACGTGGGCAAGGCACGGCAAGGTTGGTCGAGATGCGACACGCTCAGTACTGGACAAGCTCGGTTTGTTCGGCATCGGGGGCTACGATGTGCGCTCGCAGGTACTTGCGCTGGTGAACGAGCATCCGAAGCCGCGTGAGTTTTATTGCTACCACGAGACGACTACCGAGGGCGACTTTCGGAGGCTCGCTCAGCGAGTGGATCCAGACCTCCTCTACCGGGTGGCGAAGGCGTGCGCCAAGGGGCGCGAATCGGCTTCGTCTACCGTAGCTGAAGATTGGTTCATCGAGAGGGCGCGGGCTCTGGGCGTCGAGCACGGTCCGCCCTACCCACTGCTTCAGGGTCGGCACCTGCTGGAAGCGGGATTTGAACCCGGTCCAGAAATGGGAAGAGTGCTTCGCCGCGTCTATGAGCTGCAACTTGACGGCAGAGTCACCAATTCGGAAGAAGCCCTTGCGGCCGCCCTGCTAGTCGATACCGCCCCCCCCGAACTTTTCCGTTGACACTCGCTCGCTTTAACGTTATTCTTGGCGTGGGAAAGAATTGAAATTCATTTTCATTTAGAGTAATTTTAAAGAGGACCCTATGAGCCTGGTGGACGCGATTCACAATAAATGGTATCGGGTGGAAGGCATTGAGGGGCCCGAAGACCAACGCCAACGCTTACTGGATCTTGGCATTACGCCGGGTGAACAACTCTCGATAGTGCAGTCAGTCCCGTTTGGGGATCCGCTGGTTGTGATGGTGAGGGGGATGCGCGTTGCCCTCAGGCGACGGGAAGCGGCATGGATAAGACTTCAGTGAGCAAACATGCCTTCAGTCGAAACGGCTCCGCCGGAACCAAACATCGAAGCCCAACAGGGGCTTCACCCACCCATTGAGACTCAATCTCACTTATCAACCGTCTGCCTCGCTGGAGCGCCCAATGCAGGTAAGACTGCCCTGATGAACGCGCTCACTGGCGGAAGCTTTCACACCGCAAACTATGCGGGTGTAACCGTCACCCTTTCCAGAGGCAAGAGCAAAGCTGAATTTGGACCGCAGGTCTTGTTGGTCGATTTGCCAGGAGTGCACAGCACATCCGCAGTCTCACCTGAAGAAGAACTGTCATGCCGGGTTATCGAAGGTCGGCATCACTCGGTCATACCCGAAGTGCTGGTTGTCGCCGTCGATGCCACTCAGCTCGAGCGGCATCTCAAACTTGCTTCGTTCGTAGCGCGTCAACACAAGCCGACAGTTATCGCACTCACCATGATGGACCTGCTCCCGCGCATGCATCAAACCGTGAACGTGCGCAAGCTGGAGAAGGCGCTGGGAGTGCCGGTAGTCCCCGTAGATGGCCGCACCGGATGGGGCGCCGCCGAGTTGATGGCCGCCGTTCACACAGCGTTAGCCAGCTCGCCGAGCCGGGGGAGCGCGCTCGCAAACGTGTCCGAGGAACCGGTGTCTGCTTATGCCGCGATCCGCGAGCTTTTGACCAACAGCGAGGCTGTAATAAACAGAAATCTTTTCGTACTCGCTGACGATTCCTTCACGGCGAGAATCGATGGCGTAGTTCTGCATCGCGTATTCGGGTTCCCTATTTTCTTTGCGGTTCTCGTCGGGCTCTTCTCATCGATATTCTGGGCAGCGCGGCCTTTTATGGATCTGATCGACTGGTCGTTTTCGCAAACTCGTTTCTTGTTGTTAGCCGTCCTGCCGGATGGCGCACTGTCTCATTTCCTCGCGGACGGGATCGTCGGAGGAGTCGGCGCTGTAGCGGTCTTCTTTCCCCAGATCGTGATTCTCTTCTTCTTGATGACGCTGCTTGAAGATTCAGGCTACCTTGCTCGGGGGGCGGCGCTTGTCGATAAGCCGCTTTCTTACCTGGGTCTGCACGGGCGTTCCTTTGTTCCGATGCTATCGGGCTTCGCCTGCGCGATTCCAGCAGTATTGGCCGCGCGAACGATTCCCTCGCGACGCGAGCGGCTTCTGACCATCTGGATCCTGCCATTGATGAGCTGCAGCGCCCGACTCCCAGTCTACGCGTTGTTGCTGGGAGCGTTGCTGCCCGGCGCCGCCTGGAAAGCCGGCCTCGCGCTTGGGCTGATCTACGTCGCAAGTCTTCTGACAGGCGCTTTGGTAGCTGGATTGATTAGCAGGTTCATCCTGCGTAGGCGCACGGCGTCGCTCCTGGCCATGGAGATGCCCGTATATCGAAAGCCTTTGTTGAAGCCGACGCTCAGAATGACCTGGTCGCGATCGTCTGCTTACCTTCGTAAAGCTGGCATGCCGATCGTAGTGATCTCAGCGTGCTTGTGGCTGCTGTCGAACTTCGGCCTGGGCTCGCGTCAACCCGCCGCGGTTGAGGCTGCGAGATCGCCGCTGGTAACGACGAGCGACCTCGACCATTCGTTTGCCGCGCAGATTGGCCAGACTCTTGAGCCTGCTCTTCGCCCGATGGGGCTCGATTGGCGAGTCGGCGTTGGGCTGATCTCAGCGTTCGCCGCCCGAGAGGTCTTCGTCAGCACAATGGCTATTGTCTTTCACGTTGCCGACGACCCGGACGCCCAACAGCAGGCTGGCTTGCTCGACAACATGCGTACTGCGACTTTCTCCGGAACTTCGAACAAGATATTCACGACCTCAACGATTCTGGGCCTGATCGTCTTTTTCTTCTTTTCGCTGCAATGCCTGTCCACGGTTGCGGTCGTGCGAAGCGAAACCAATTCCTGGCGTCTGGCCGGTCTCCAACTCCTCTTTTACACCGGTATTGGTTACTTGATGTCATCGGCGCTGGTAATAGGTCTGCGTCTCCTCGGCGTAGACTAGACTGCCGCGACCGTGGCGAAGAACCGCCGAATGCAACGAACCTCCGCGCTTTGACACTAAACCAAGCAGGGGTCTAAGATAGCGTCAAAGAAGGACAGGAGGGGAGCAGTGCTACTTGCATTAATCAACCCGTTAGGTCCGACCCGCGAGCCGCAAAAGCTCTCACTTCTACTAATCGATATAGTTCTCATTTCGGCTCAAGCGCATACTAGGAAACCGCACGGCGTTGTGCCGTCACGTCGCGACGTTCGGCCGCGGGGCATGTGAATTACGAGCCTGACATCAGGAGGCTTTGATATGAAGGACCGTATCAAGTGGATTCTGGTAGGACTGGGCTTTACGTTTGGACTCCAGGTCATCATCTCGCTGCTCTTCACAGGAATAGCCTACAGCAACAAGTCCAGCGCGGCGGATGTGGTGTCGGACACGGCGGTGGCCGTCACCTTCGGGCTGACGGTTGGCGCATTCTTAATCGGCGGCTTCGTTGTCGGGTGGCTGACTGAAGATCTTCGGGTGCTCGACTCGCTGATCGTTGCCGTCGCAACAGTGGCTCTGACCGTGCTCGTTTACACAGCACTGCCAAAGGCCAACCAGGCGCAATACATCACCGGGTTTCTACTGGGCGAGGTGAGGGCCGGTTCAGTGATGAGCGATGTCCTGAGAATCTCCGTGCGGGCGATCTTGGCCTTGGCCGCTGCAGCGATAGGCGCATACTGGGGCTGGCACCTGAAAGTGCCTCAGGAAGGAATGCTCGATAGAATTGCGCTGGTTGTCGGGCTGGTTGGAGCGGTTGTCGGCCCGTTTGTGTTGTTGGCTATCGGCGGCCGCGATCCCAACAACCCGAGCGCGCCAAACTTGCCGTGGTATTTTTTGGTGATAGTAATTGTGCTGGTTTTGGTGATCGTTGGAGTCGGCTTCATTCTTTTCACAAGAGAGTCGCACTACGAGGACGATATATCGATCAGCCCTGAGCATCATAAGGAAGAGCCACCTACCAATTGACGGTCAGCGAACCGACGTGCGCTCACTTCGCTCCATCCATAGAATGCTCTTTTAGGACTGCCAGCAAGTCGCAGGCTATCTCTGCGGCCGCCTGGTATCGCTGGGCGGGGTCCTTTTTGAGCATATGCTCGATGACGGCAGCCAACGAATCGGGCGCGTCCTTGCGATGCTTTTTGATCGACGACGGCGCGCGCTTCTTTATCGCTTCGATTGTTTGAAAGTAAGTCTCGCCGTCGAACGGAAGCCTGCCGGTTGTCATCTCGTAGAGAACCACACCCAGCGAGAATATGTCCGCGAGGTTCGTAACCTCACCGCGCCCTGTTGCCTGCTCCGGCGACATGTAGCTCACGGTTCCCAGCAGGACTCCGGACTCAGTGAGACGCTCTTTGCTCGTGGCCCGGTTGAGAACAGGCAACGGTTTTGCAAGCCCAAAGTCGAGCACCTTAACTTTCCCTCGAGGCGTCATCATTATGTTTGAAGACTTGATGTCGCGATGGACGACTCCGCATTCGTGCGCTTCGGCCAACGCCTCGGCAGTCTGCACACCAATGTCGATGATCTCACTCAGCGCGAGCGGCCCAACCTCGATGCGCTCCGCAAGCGTCTGCCCCTGAACGTACTCCATCACGATATAGGGATTGCCCGCGGCTTCGCCGATCTCGTGAATCGTTGCGATGTTCGGATGATTGAGCTGTGACGCCATGCGCGCTTCTCTCAGAAAGCGCTGCTTCATCGTTTCGTCCTCGATGTGCTTCGAAGCCAGCACCTTGATCGCGACCGTGCGTTCAAGCTCGGTGTCGTACGATTCAAAGATCTCGCCCATACCGCCCGCTCCAAGCGAGCGCCTTATCTCGAATCTTCCGATGTGCCCCTCGGGTTCGATCAACGGCGGCGCCGCGACCTTTTCGGTCTTGCCATCGTGAACGGCCATAGCCGCGTGGTCTGTTTCGCGCAGCTCGGTTGTGATAATGCGCGGCCTCGAAATCACGCTTGAAAACAGAGTCGAAAAAATGCGCGGACCGCGGTCGTCCTGGATGAAGTAGCCCGCGCGCTTCAAGTCCTCGTAGATATGCTCGTGCTCTTTCTCTACTCGTCCGTTTTCGATGAACTCGCGAATCGAGCGGCGGAAACTGTCGCTCAAGTGGTCCCAGATGAATCGGAACTGCCCCTTCGCCTCGTCCAGAAACGTCGCTTCGACTTCTTCGCGATCGAGCTTGCCCTCGTTTTCCTGAAGATGATCGAAGTACGCCGAGCAAGCGATCTGTAGAAAATACGGGAAGTAACCGGCGATCTCCGTGATGCGGCGGCTGTAGCCTTCCAACGGGAAGCCTGCTCCGGCCGACGGCCGGGTGATCAGCTCCAGCGCTTCCTTGCGGGTGAACGCGCGCAGGAAGACGTTGGTAAAGATGTTGAAGAACGGCGAGTCGGCGATGAGCTGAGTGTGGCACAACTCCTGAAGGTCGCGCGCCGAGCTGGTCACATAGGCTACGTCGTAGTTGTTGGCGATCGATCGAAGAAACGAATAGAACTCGAGGTCAAACGCTCGATTGGTCGTGATTGCATCGAACTCGTCGAACAACACAACTAGCTTGCGTCCATCGCGGCGAAAGCTTTCGAGCACCACGCGCAGGGAGTCGAACGAAGGCTGCAGTTTCGAGAGCGACTTGTCGCCGGTTTCTTTCGCGAGCAGAGTGAACAGGTCTTTGAAGAACTCGATGAGCGTGAGCCGCCGCTTCTGCTGAAGATCGATAAACGCGAACGCGTAAGACTCGGATCGGTCGAGAGAGCGCAGGCGAACCTGCGGATCATTTATGAAATTGAGCAACGACGACTTGCCGATGCGCCGTTCGCCTACGACGGATATGGACTGCGGCCGCGACGCCCCGATGCGCGAGAAAATTTTCGACACCTCACGCGCACGCCCGAAGAACTGCGCCGGGTCTTTGATGGCTACTCGGTTAAGGTAGGGATTCCGTACCATCGAATCGCTCTCGCCGAAGCTACACTCTCCCTCGAGCTGAAAGCGAACCGGTTTGTCGTAGTCTGAGGTGGTCAAACACTCATTCCTCCCAGCTCACTCTTACTGTATTCCGAAGCATCACCACGCGAAGTGGCTCTACCCCGCCCGTCGTTTCCCAGGTTTTGCTGATGAAGCCCGTATTACTTCAGCCATCGCCCGCAGTGCATGGTTCACGGCTTCTGCGGTTGGGAACACCTTCCTCAATTCCGGCTCGATCAAGACCAAATTTGTTCCTTCCGCGTAAAGCTTTGCATACTTTCCCCGCACCCCGGTCCTACGCGCCTCCGGACTGTCGAAGTCGATTTCATCTGGGAGGTCGGGATCTAGCTCACTTACCCTCGCCTTCTTCATAGCTCTTCCTTTCTTGCCGCGTCGCAAGCCGCGCGCTGATAATGCGTATATTCTGGCCCCTCTCAGCGTGTGCTACAACCAAAGTTCGGTACAGACACGACACGCCGACCGTATAGAACCGTTTCTCCTCTGTAGAATGTTCCAAATCATCAATCGTGAATGCGAGCGAATCTTCGAAGACACTTGAGGCCTCCTCAAACGACACAGCGTGTCTTCTAATGTTCTCTAATGCCTTATTCGGATCCCACTCGAAGTCCGCAGCCATTCACCCTCCCGCCTCTCCAGTTCTCGATGCCCTATCGCTCCCGTCCTACGACGGTACTGATTAAAGGCCCCTCTGCGGCGCGTAGCCTGCTCTTAAAGCGTCCTTACTTCTTTCACCACCTGCCAGATCGAATGCGACCGGCGGATCCACAGCCGCAGCAAATCAATCTTGAACCTGAACCCGTCGGCGGTGTCTTTCTCCAACAACTCGCGGCGGAACATCTCTTCCAGTGTCAGGCGCAGGGTGTTCTCCGAAAGGTTGACCGGGTAATCGTTCGCCCTTACCGAGGCGCGCAGCTCCCCGGCGGTCGCATAAGCGAGCGCATCCCCGAGCGCTTCTCCGAGCAGCGACAGGCCCAGCTTTTCGTCGTCCGACAGCGCGTCCCACGTGTAGATCATCTGCGGAAGCGGGTTGTCGACGATCTCTGTGATCACCTGTCCCAAATCGGCGACCGTAACCCAGTTTTGGCGGTGCTCGTTCATATAGTCGACCACGTTCTGACAGATTACCTGCGTGTAGAAGGGCTGGCCCGCCGTCAGGCGATAGATGACGTCCATCACCCCGCGCCCGTAAACTACGCGGCCTTCCACGGGGTGGGTGATCAAGCGAACGGTGTCTTTCTCGGATAAGAAGCCGACTTTGCGGAAGAGAGATCTTCTCAGCAACTCTCGCCAGTATTTCTTGTCTCTCTCTTCGAGCCTCCGAGAACCGGTGAAGATCAGCGCCAGCCGCTCCTTGTTATCCATGAGCCCGGCCAGAAACGTGAACAGTTCTTTCGAGAGCTTGCCTTCATCGACTTTCCCTTCAAGCAACTCGTACTCGTCCATCAATATCAGCAGTGTGCGATCACCGATCGATTCCAGCACGTGATCAAGGAAGTCCAGGAACATCGGGTAAGGATTTCGACCGTCGAATACAGGAACGCTTATGATGGACGCTTGTGCGAGCGCCGTCTGCCTTACAAGACCCGCAGATCGCGCGGTGGCCACCAAAATGGCCGTGGCAGGGTCCGACTCGCTCAACGCGCGACTGTTCGATCGAGCCACTGCTTCTGCAATCAACCGGGATATGCGGGCGAAGAATTCCGAATCCGAAGCAATCACCATTTCCTGAAGGTCGACAAACACCGGAATGAACCGCTCGCCCAGCCGGCCGCCCGCCACCTGATATAGAATCGAGCTCTTGCCCACGCGCCGCTCGCCGCAAAAAACGATCACCACGCCCTGGCTCGTGCCTTCGAGCTTCGTGCGCACGTAGCGAAAGTCGTCTTCGCGGCCGTAGAACATTTTCTCGGTGCGGATCGGGTTGCCGACGATAAACGGGTTCGGCTCGATCGGAACATAACTACGCAGTTCCTTCGGCAGAACGTACTCCCGGTCGCCGAACCTGCGAGCGGCAAAAGCGGCCCCCAGAGCCAATCCTATGACTGCAATCGCAAGCGCGTAGAACCACCAGCTCTTCCAGAAAGGCGAACCCACCCGCACAGACAGCGTGGCCGCCGGAGCCTTTGCGCCGTACAGGTCCCGGTTCAAAGCAATAAGCTCGAACGTGTGGGCGCCTTCGTCCAGGTCCATGCGCGACACATCGCGTTCAGCCCCCTGCTGCATCGGCAACACTTCCCAGGGCGGCTCCCCGTCTCCTGAGTCGATGCGATAAAGGTAGCGTGTCTGCCCGCTCATGGTTGCCGCGCTGAAATGAAAAGTCAGCCGGTGGCGTCCGGAGGAAACATCGTAGGAGCCGGACTCCGACGCTTGCTGAATGCGGCCATCCACTTCAAGCGAGACCTCCGCTGGAGGCGCGATCGTAACCGGCATATGCCGGACTGCGCCTTTGTTCGTGGCGATCCAAATGCGGCCCTCGGAGTCCTGCGAGATCGAATTGATCCTGCTGCCGGTCAGCGCGTGAGCTTCGCCTGAATACACTGTAGAGAATACATGCCCGCCGAACTCAAGGATTTTTTTTACGCGGCCTTCATCCGTTCCCGCCCATAGATATCCGTCGCGATCGACGAACATAGTGTTGGCCGGCTCGGCATCGAAGGTAGTAAACGCAGACCCGCTGTAAGCCTGGATGCCTCCGCGCGTCGCAACTAGCAGCCTGTCATTGAACCGAGTGATCCAGCGCGCGTCGTTATCGGCCAGCCCCCGCGAGATATCAATGATCTCGGCGTCGCCGCCTTTTGGATCGATGCTGACGACTCCGCGCGCCGTGGCGAACCACACCCGCCCATCGGTGTCCTCGAACGCCTGCCGCGCGTCGTAGCCGGAGAGCGCTTCGATGTTGCTCAACTCGCCGCCACGGAACAAAGAAGCGCCTCGAGTTGTCGCGAACACGATAGCTGAGCCGTCCGCGATCGTTGTCACCCACTGGACGTTGTTTGAAGCGAGCCCGCTGCCTTCGTTGAACTGAGTGAGAGTTTCGCCTGTCCACCTGAGCGCGCCTTGCTCGGTTGCAAACCAGGCCGAGCGTTCGCGGTCGAACGCGACTGCCTGGACGCTGATGCCGCTGCGGAACCCCGGGAGCGAAACGAATCGCTCGCCTTCAAGCCGGGAGACACCGCCCTGCGTCAGGAACCACAGATCATTCTGCCCGCGCGAGCCCGGAGCTCCCGGCGCCAGGACGACCTGCTGCACGTCATTGTCCGCAAGGCCGCGGCTGGTGGTGAAGCCAACGAAGCTGTAGAAGTCCGAACTGATGACGCCGTTGTCAGTTGCAAACCAGACGTTTCCTTCGCGCCCCGCGTAGATGGCGGCGACCCTATCGCGATCGAGAAAGTTGACCCGCTGAGACTCCTGTTGCACGGGGTCGTAAACGCTCACCCCGCCCGCATCGTGCGCGAACCACATGCGCCCGCTTCGGTCTTCGCCTATAGCGCTAGAGCTTGCGTCACGCGATCCATTGGCACTTCGAATCGCATCTATCGGGAGCCGGCGCAGGCCACCCTTGTCGATCAACACAAGGCCACTCGCCGTTGCCAGCCACGTCCTGCCGGCAGCGTCTACGAAGGCGGTCCGAGCATCGCTCACCGGACTCTCGCGCTCCGTCTGGCCTTTCGCTCCGCGCGGCTCACGCGGTTGATTGAATGAAACAAGCTTCCCGTTTTCCAGATGGGACACGCCGCCCGCGGTCACAATCCACATGTTGCCGTTCTTGTCCTGGGCCACGGCTCTCACGTCATCGGAAGGCAATTCACCCGAATGGGCGAAAGGAACGAGAGCCCGGCCGTCGAACTGAAACAGTCCACCAAGCGCGGCGACCCAAACATTGCCCGCGGAATCGACGAAGACTTGTCGAGAATCGGGAATGTCGAACGCAGGACCGGCTTCCTTGCCCTTCTTTGTTATTCTCCGAACGCTTCGCCCAGTCGCGAGCCACATCGTGCCATTGCGGTCTTCGGCGATCGAGCGAACATCCTCGCCCGCGAGTTGTTCGAATTCAGATCCAGCCCCAGCCGAAGACTTGAACTCCGCGCCGTTGAATCGCGCAATGCCTTTGTCGGTGCCAAACCACATCCAGTCTTCGCTGTCCTGAAATATGGCCCGCACATTCTTCGAAGGGAGATTTGGTACCGTGTGCCGCGTGACCGCCTTCTCATTGATCGGAATAACCGGCGCCACCAGTAGTTGAAGCGGGAACTCCGTAGTTATGCCCGACGAGATAAACACATCGTTGCGGTACTCATCGTAGCCTCGCAGCGTGGCGCTCAATTGATAGGAGCCGGGCGCGAGCCTTCCGAAATACGCATCGCCGTACTGGTCGGTCACACTTCGCGCCGCGAGCGCGCCCACTACGGCGCGCTCCTTCGCGTAGACGCTGACCGTCACACCGGGAATAGCTTGCGAGCCCGCGTCCAACACAGCAACGTGCAGCGACGAAGGGGTGAGCTTTATCGGCGGCGAGACGAATGTCTCATCTGGTCGCAGGGGGACGTTCACCGCCTCTTTCCGAAACCTGGCGGCTTCGACAGTAATGCGATACTGAGCGGATTTGAGGTTGTGAAACTCGAACTTGCCATCCGCCTGGGTGGTCTTGGCCGACGCCAGGTCGCCGGAGGTGAGAGTTACCTTCGCGTTAGCGAGCGCAGCGCCTTTATCGTCTTGAATGACTCCTGTAATGGCGCCGTTCTCGCCCTGGGCAGCGGCCAGGTAGCCCGTCGCACTGACCGCTACGACAATCAACGCAATCAATAGGACCAACGAACTGCGCCTGCGGCGGGCGCTGTGTGAAGAAAGGTTGCTTGGAATTCGTTTCGGCACTTCTAAACACTAATCACGACGTCCAGTTCACTAACCTAAGACCCGGCCAAACCTCCCGGATACGATTCATCCTATCGCCACTTACAAGTATCATGTTGTACTCAATGGCTATTGCCGCTATCCAAAGATCGTTTTCTTGAATGCCAAGGAGTACAGCGGTAGTCTTATCCACCATTGTTTCCGGTCTGACGTTTCTAATCCTGTCTTTTGAATCCCTGGGCGCAAACCTTGTGAACAGAGCAGCGCGGATGTCCGAGTAGGGTTCAGTTGTGTCTTTGCCTATTTCTTTGATGGCCTTGAAAGCCCGCATCGCCTCGTCTGCTTTGCGCCGGCGATCTGGGTGCTTGCTGGCGTACAATTTATACCCGTATTCGATCTCGGCAACCGTTATGCGAGAAACGTAGATGAAATCACTGGATAGGGCAGCACTCTGAACGAACCGCAACGCATCGTCGTGATTCCGATTTAGTTCATCCCAGAGCGCAGAAGCGATGTTTGTGTCAAGGAGATAACTCTTCATCCAAGGATTCTCCTCGTAACATAGCCATTGCTTCGGAAATCTCTGGGTCGTTAACAAATACAAGCCGTTTAACCAACCGGTCTGCACGCGCTTCTTCAAATTCTGGCGAAATCAATTCGTGCAATGGAATATAAGCGTCAAAATCCCTTGGATAGTACCCGCCGAACTTGACCGGAATTGGGCGCTCATAATCTTGAAATGTGTCGAGCAGTTCGCGCTCAAGCGTTTTGGGTAGATCATATGCAAGTAAAATCTCCGCGTCTATTTCCAAAACAGCTTTCTTGGCTTTGTCGAATTGCCCGCGTAGAAGCAGACGATGTAGCTCGCGGGATAGTGAGTCTATTAAGCTGCCGCTCTCCAAATTCGGTGTCGGTGGAAGCGGCAAGGATTCAAGGGTTTTATTGCGGTTGTGTTTAGAGGTGTCTTTAGCGAAAACATAAGCGTTGGCTAGAGGTGAGTTTAGTAGCGCCGCCAACGCGTAAATAGACACTCTTCCAGAAGGCCATAACCCTATATAGCTTTGCGAGAAAACCAAACCTACAGAGTCCGCAACAGCGCCTAGCCTCCAGGGGCTACGACTAAGTCGAATCGCATTGCAGACGACTTTTGGCGCATCCCACTTCTGTTTGTAGGCGTTATCATACTGGTCTTCAGGGCGCATTGAGAGATGCTCTTTCGGCGACCCTGAGGGTCTTTTCAGCATATATTGCATCAGATGTCCGTGAACATGCGCGAATCCCTCTTTGTACCCACGCTTCGCTATATTTGAAACAAAATCTTCCGGACGTTTCTTTGACTTAGGGCTGCTACTTATAGGCACCAACCCGCGATGTACTTCTACTGCGCTTGCAAGCCGAGGCAGTCCTTCTAGGAAGGTCCAAATCCTTGATAGGCGCGGTATCCAGAGTGAGAATTGAGGCTGGGAGTATTCAGTAATATCGACTGATGCCCGAACAGGAGGCGGCTCGATGCCCCGCAGTAAGAAAGCGTCGCGCCCTTCGCCTTCGCCAACTTGCCTACAAGTGATAGCGACCTGAGCATAATGGTCGTGACGGTCGGAGGCTATGACAAGCATGGTTGGCACATCAGAGTAATTGAAAACCTCTGGTAGCGCCACGAGTTCGATGTTGCCGTAGGTTTCAGCAAGTTGGCGATGAAATTTGCGATAGGAATTGCCAGACTCAAACGCGCGCGGTAATACTAGCCCTAGAAGATCGGGAGGTTCCGACATTACGCGGCGAAGCAGTTCTGCTGGCTTATGAATAAGCAAATCGGGATCGTTATAATACTTATGCTTGCTTGGAGTGAAAGCTTCAAACGGAGGGTTGCACAACACAATACGGGCGCGCTTCAATTCCCTTTGCAACGTCTGAGAAGCAAAGACATCGCTGGGTCGAAGTCGCCAACCGTTCGAGTTTGGGGAGTCAGCCAACATAAGCGAGAGACGGCAGACCTCTAAGGAAAAACTGTCAATCTCAATACCGGTCAGACGTCGCCTAAAGTAATCATGACGCTCTGCGTCGGACATCGGCGTTTGCAGAAGGTCGCGCATTCGACGCATAGCCGCTACCAGAAATCGGCCATGACCCGAAAAAGGTTCTAGGACATAACGGTCCCCCTCCGGGAGCGTCTCGAATGGTAATTTACGAACAATGTAGTCGGCTACGCGAAGGGGGGTGCTATGGATTCCCAGTGTCTTGCGAATCTCCGGCGTGATGAAGGTTTTCTCAAAGAGTAAGGCGAGATCATCCTCTGACAAATTTGGGAAGTTAAATCCGGCTAGGAAAATTCTCCATATCTCATCCAAAATCTCTGGCCTGTAAATCGCTGAAGCCGGCAGTTCGTCTGGCCTCGTATTGTAGTGCTTCTCTACTGCCCGAAGTGCAGTCATCGCGTCGTTGGAAGACCAGCCACCCGGATACCTTCGATCACGAAATACTTTGGCCGTAATAAATCTAAATGCAAGACGGCATAGGTCTTCAAAGCGGGGGGCTCGCTGACGGTTGAAGCGTTTATAAGTCCGGATAGTTTTCGTCAGTACCTCATGAAGCAAGCGATCTAATACGGCGAAAGTCCTTCCCTCCAAGAAAGGCATCAGGGCTTCATCATAAAAATCGAGCTGTATAGGACCGTCTAGTTCCCCAACCGCTTTGGCCCTCAAGATACGTTCCGGCTTCCACTGGGTCCTATAGTCACGAAAAACATTACCTATCTCTTGAAGTGATATTTCCTGCTTAAGTTCAGGCTCTCCGATAGCCGTTATCTTCCATCTCCTAACTAGCGGCCCGTCTAGTTCAAAGATCAGAGGTGCTCCAAGTGCTCGATACTTCGCGACGTGTACGGCCCCAGAAAGCCCATTGGAAACAATCACACCGATACACGCATTACGGTACGAAGGCGGGCTCTGGGCGAATCCCGCTAAGTCAATAGTTCGCACTTCGCGGCGCGTGCCAATTACATCGGTATATTCATACTCCCGCCAAAGTAGGTTGCGGTCTTTGCGATAGCCGATGCCCTCCATCGCTCGTTCAATTTCTAGCAGGACAGGGTTACCCTGTATGAATAACGACATAAGTCGAGTTATCGCTTCCCCTTCTTCGGATCGCGCTTGACGTGCGCCAGCACATCCCCAAGGCCACAGCCTAGCGCCTTGCACATTGCATCCAGAGTCGAAAACTCAAAGCCGGACGTTTGCCTTTGCACAGGTTTGCTATTCTGAGCGGGGTCATGCCTGTTTGCTTTGCCAGCCAGTACTGGCTTCTCCCATTCGACTGTACATTCAAAAGCTTTGCCCGAATCACGGTGCATTTACCACAAAACGAATTTGAATGATACCTCTTGCCCACTTTACGCGCGCAACGCAAACGGTACGCCGATTACGCGCCCTCGAATATCTTGCGCGGGTTGCCGATCAGCATCGTGTCGATCTGCTCTTCGCTGACGCCGCGCTGTCTTAGGGCCGGAATCACGTCGTTGTGAATGTGCAGGTAGTGCCAGTTCGGAAGCACAACCGGCAACGCTTCTTCCGGCAGCCAATCGTTGAAGCAAGCAGCGTCTTGCGAGAGAACCATCTTGCCCGCATAACCCAGCTCGCACATCTTCGCCACGGTGTTCACGCGGTCCTCGAACGGAAGCAGAACATCTATGCCGAATCGGTCCATTCCAATGTACGAGCCGTTAGCGATCAGCTTTTCCAGATAAGCAATGTCGGTCGTGTCGCCCGAGTGGCCGATGATTACACGCGAGAGATCAACGCCTTCCTCCTGAAAAATGCGCTGCTGTTCGAGCCCGCGTTCGGTGTGCGCGTGAGTGTGAGTCGAGATAGGAACGCCTGTTTGCCGCTGCGCTTGAGCCACTGCGCGAAGGACTCGTTCCACTCCCGGTGTGACGCCCGGCTGATCGGTCGCGCATTTAAGAATTGCCGCTCTCACGCCGGTACCGGCGATGCCTTCCTCGATATCCTTCACGAACATGTCGACCATCAGCTCGGGCCCGCCGAGCTCGGCGCCCGGCCCGCGAAAGTGGAAGTACATCGGCACGTCGTTGTAGGTATAGACGCCCGTCGCGACAATTATGTTGATATCGGTCTTGGCGGCGACTCGCTGGATGCGTGGGATGTAGCGGCCCAGCCCGATTACGGTGAGATCGACTATTGAATCGACGCCTCGGGATTTGAGCTCATTCAAACGCGCGACTGCATCGGCGAACCGCTGGTCTTCTTCTCCCCAAGGCTCGGGGTAGTTCTGCATGATCTCCGTCGAAAGGACGAACACGTGCTCGTGCATCAGCGTCGCACCCAACTTGGCCGTATCAATCGGCCCTCGAACTGTGTTCACCAAAGCCATTGTTCTCCAGACCTCGCGGGGCTCGTTAATAGACCGGTGCTCCCTGCATCATCATCTTCTCAATCTTGAACTCGACCAGGACTCTCTCCGCCGTACCGCGGATGTTCGGGTGATTGAACTCGAGCTTGAGAGTTTTGTCGCCCGGCCCGATGATTGGGCGGCCATTGTACTCGCGCGGAAAGACGAATTGAAACTCACGCGACGCGCCTTCTCCCGGCCTGTAGATTGAAAGCGGGACCTTCACGCCCCCGCCGCCGATGAGGAAGACGAAGTTCTTGAGCCGCTCGGTGTTCTGGCTGTGCCAGTGACGCGCCAATTCCCGGTCATCATTTTGCACGTTTGCGGTGTAGCTCACGTGCATGACAATCAACTGGGCGTTGTTGGTGGATAAGAACTTCTCTGCGTCTTGATCGAACGCCTGGCGCCCGTCCGCGGTCATCTCGTCGTATTTGGCGTTGATCTGTGACAACCGGACTAGAGCTTGCCTAACGGGAGTAGCCGACCGAATCTGAACTTTGTATACGATTCTGGGGTTCGGCTGGCGCTCGCGAGCCGTGCTATCGGTTGCAAGCGGATCGATGAACACCTGGCTCAGGGTGTGCAGGTTGGCCCACGGAGAATCCTCGAGCAGCTTGCGGCATTCTTTATCGGTCCATTGCCGGTAATCTTTCTTCACCCAGTAATCTTTGCTTTGGGCCGCTGCGACAGAGGCGATAAGCAGAAGAAGCACCAACTTCTGAATTGGATTTCTCATGATGACACGCGCCCGATCTTGCCCTTTCGGGGTCTTTGCAGAGAGCCCAAATACTAATACGCGTTAGTAGCTACATCAAGCGAAACACCGCCTTCCTTCCAGGCTGGGTATGAACGCACCACCAAACTGCGGTTGTGGTATTGGGGAGCAGACTTGCGTCGTGGTGCATGTCACCGCTTCTATTTGACCTCGATGGCCGGAGGTGCGATATTTGTCGCAGCAACCAGCCGAAGCCCTCAGGTAAGGAGGCTAGCCCATGCAAGCTAACACAGTATCGGAGCAGTCAGAAGGCGGATACCCAAAGCCCGAAAGCGCAAAAGGATTCAAGGGTCCGGTTAGGTGGCTGCTTGGGCCGCAGGTCATCGCCAGTCTCAAAGCCACCGCTCTTTACATGGCATTCAAAGGTAAGCTCGACCTGCGCGACTGGATGCGCGCGCGGGCTATCCGGCTGGACGAGCAGAGCAGATTCAACAGCGCTGAGGAAGCCTCCACTGATGAGTACTGGTTTGACTACTTTGCCGACACGGGCGACGGTCAGATGGCAATGTACGGTATTGCCTATCTGTGCTTGAGCAACCTCTCGGTCGAGGCGAACGCTCGCGTCGGCTCGAAGGTTGGGTTGAGCGACCCGTCGAAGCCAATGCCCAATTCAATGATGCGCCTGCCGCGAGGGGAGTTTCTGTTCGTAGGAGGCGACACGGCCTATCTCCAGGCCGACTATCCAACACTGGCCCTCCGGTTTCAAGCGCCGTTTGTGTGGGCTTACAACGACCTCAACCCGGAAGCGAAAGCTGTGGACCACAAGCTCCTCAGGCCCATCTTCGGGATTCCAGGAAATCACGACTACTACGATTTGATCGACGGGTTCGGACGCCAATTTCTGGAGCCAACCAGCGACGACGGCACGCCGAATCGCGAGGGGCTGAAGCCGCAGTTGTCGATCCCCGGCTTCAAGCGGTGTCAGAACGCAAGCTACGTAGCGCTGCAACTCCCGTTCGATTGGTGGATGTGGGGACTCGACAATGAAATGGGCCGGCTCGACATCCGACAGCAGGAGTTCTTCAAAGGGCTCACCCCGAAACGGCCCGATAAGCTGATCGTGGCAACGCCCGAACCGAGCACGGCTTTCGGCAGGTGCGCGCGGCTCAATGAAAAAGTCCCAAAGGCATTCGCGGATCTGAATCTGGAGCAGCCGTTCTTGACGGACATCGAGCTGCCGCCTGGGACGTGCCGGCTGGATCTGTCCGGCGACACACATCAGTACGCGAGGTATTGGGGACCTTCCACCAACGGCTCGGGTTCGCCGCCCGCGGCTGAGAATTACGCTTCCGTAGTATCGGGTCTCGGCGGCGCGTTCCTGCATCCGTCAGATACCGACGTGGGCGAGATCGAAGAGCAGATCAAGTATCCTCGGGAGGAAGTCGCGCGAGTCGAGACCGCGCGTAGGTTGTTCAGTCCGGTGAACATCATCTCCGGCGGATACGTCGCGATATTTGGCGCTCTGGCCGCGGCGATCGTCTTCTTTGGCGCGACCGTTCCCGCGAGCAGCCGGGTCGTCGTGGAAAAGCTCTTCGACGTGCTGCGTGTGGCTCTCCCGAAGCTTTTCCGTCCGGCGGGGCTTTTCCCTGAGATCCGATGGCCCGAACAAACCCTCGCGCAGGCGGCAAGCTTGTCGCCGCTCGAGATCGCGCTGCGAGTGCTTCTGCTTATTGCGTCGGTGGTGTTGATAGCGGCGAGCGTTCAGCAATCGAAGTCGATGATCGACTCGGCTCAAAACGAAAAGGACGGATTCCGCCGCTACCGTGTCCGTGTCGCAGTTCTGATCGTCGCGGGTGTCGCTTGTTTGATATTTGGTATGTGGCGATTGGTTGAGTTCCGCGAGAATCTCTCGCCGTTCCAATGCAGCCTGCTGATTCTGTTCTCGCTGCTCTGGAGCGCCAACGCTGTAGCGGCCAGCCTTGTCTATTCGGAGTGGTTGTTCAAGCGGGCATACAACGAGATCGTCAAGTGGTGGCGTTACTGGCCGGTAATCCTGCTGGTCGTTCTCGCCGCCGCGTTCCCGGTACTGGGTTTCTCGTTCTTCGGCAGATATCCGGCACAGTACGTCTTGGCCGATGTGCTGTTCGCGTTGGTGGTCCTGGGAGGAGCAGCCGGGATAATGCTTGGAGCATTTGTTGTTGGTGGCTCGCTCCACGGCGGCGCCGGTAAAGCGGCCTTCCTGGTTTTGGGCGCCTGGCACGCATTGTTGCAAGGAGGAGTTCCCTTCCTGTTGGCGCGGCGAGGCGACTGGCGCTCGTGGGTTGCGGCGGTGGCAGCCGTATTGGTCTTCTGGCTTGCAGGCAACTGGTTAGTCGCTAAGCTGAAGTTCAGGCAAAGTCTATTGGTGGTGTGGCTGGTTTACGGCGTGGTTTTGCTCGGGCTGCCGTTCTTCTTCTATGGGGAACCCGCGCGATATCTGGATACGTGGACGGCGCGCTTCGTGGTAGCCGTTCTCCTCGGCGGCTTGATGAGCTGCGTGTCACTCGGTTGGTACTTCGCGGTCTCGCTTGCGTTCAACGGGCACAACGAGCAGGCAGGCGGCGCGGCGCGAATAGAACGCTTCAAGGAGTTCATGCGAGTTCGCCTGACCGCGCAGGGCCTCACGGTCTACGTGATCGGGTTTGACGAGCCCAAGATAGACGGAAAGGACCTGGACCTGAAGATCATTGATGTGTTTGAGCTGAAAGTGTGAGCCGTTAGCAATCACGGCTGCGGAGAATTGAAGAATTGCGATGCTATCGCCACGAACGCGAAGCCGACGTTGCTTTCTCTCAAACCGACTCGACCCGCCTCCTGGAAAACCATGCTGGGCGAGCTTTGTTCAATCGGGCGAGTGGGCTAATCTTCAGAAGATGAGCGCACCGGTTAAGCAAAGAGCTTCCTGGACCAAACGACTAAAGCGATTAGTAGCGGCGCCTTTCGTCTTTCTAGCGGCAGTCATCATTCTGCTGGAAGACTGGCTGTGGGACGACCTGGCGCGGTTTGCTGCGGCGATCGGACGGTTGCCAGTATTCCGCCAGATCGAGGGCTTCATCGTCAGGCTTCCTCCTTACGCGGCGCTTGCCTTTTTCGTTGTTCCGTCGACGCTGCTAATACCGGTGAAGTTGATCGCTCTTTATTTCGTTGCTCACGGACATGCGATAGCTGGTTTGCTGACCGTCCTGGCCGCCAAGGTCGCAGGCACAGCCCTGGTCGCTCGCCTCTTCACATTAACCCGTCCAAATCTGTTGCGCATCGCATGGTTCGCCTGGGTGTACGAAAGGTTTGTCGCGTTCAAAACAAGAGTCTACGCAGCCATCAAGGCGACTGGAGCTTATCGAGTCGCGCATCAAATGCATCTTCGCATGCGTCTCGCGTTGAAGCTGTGGATGGGAAAGCGCAAAGGCTTCTTACGAAGGCGGTGGAACGCCGCGCTCAAGCTGTCGCGTCAGACGAAGGAATAGGCACGCCGAAGCAAAGCGAAGAGCACGGCGCCTCCTGCTCAACCTCCTGCTTAACCAAAGATCGATTCATTGCAGAAGGTTCTTCACGCTAGTCGATAACCGGCCGATATGTTCAACGTCTCGCCGGTGATGTTGCGGCCCTCCTCGGAGGCAAGGAACACCGCCATCGCCGCGATGTCGTCTTCCTCGACCATACGCTTGAGCGCCGTCGGCTCGACATATTGACGCGCGGTTTCTTCATAGGAAAGTTTCATCTCTTCGGCGCGGTTTCGTATCACTCGCTCGATTCGCGGGCCTGTCACCGGGCCGGGAGCAATTGCGTTCACGGTGATGTCGTGACGTCCGCACTCTTCGGCCAGCGTCTGGGTTAACCCAATCATCCCCCACTTCGACGCGCAATAAGGACTCCGGAAAGCGTAGGCCTGAAGCCCCGCAATCGATGTCATGTTGATGATGCAGCCGCTCCGACGCGCGATCATGTACGGTAGCGCGTGTTTTGCACACAAGAATGCGCCGGTCAGGTTCACCGCAAACGTGTGGTCCCACTGTTCTCGGCTGATGTCGGGAACAAGCGCGGTCGGCCCGGCAATCCCGGCGTTGTTTATCAGAATATCTATCTGCCCGAACTCGTCGAGCGTTGCGGAAACCATCCGCTCGACGCTCGCCTCATCGGCCACATCGGTGAGCATCGCAAGCGCTCGCCCTCCACCACCACGGATTTCCTTCTCTACGGCCCTTATCTTCTCCTCGGTTGGACCCGCCACCAAGACCGCCGCGCCCTCGCGTATAAACCGCAGCGCGATGGCCCGGCCGATTCCACCGCCTCCCCCGGTAACGATTGCGACTTTGCCATCAAGTTTCATTCAAGGCTCCTCGGTCTCATTTCGTTGTGCGCACGAGCGACCTGCGTCGCCGCTCATAATAGCCCATCGCGCATTGGCAGGGTAGCTGCTGAGCGCTGTCGCGGGGAATTCTGTCCGGTCGTCATCTGAGGCGCCGCCGAGACGCCTCGCTTCCGTCCCAAGGAAGCGGCGGAATACCAGGCGCGCTTGCCGTCGTCTATTCAGTGACAGCTTGGAGGACGCGATTAGATGCGTGACGCAAAGCGGCTATCGAAAGCGAATCACAGCACGGCCTGGGGTGTTCGCTCGGTGACACGTTTTGTCTATTCTCGACTGGCAGTTTGTGTGAATCCGAGTAAGAAGCTAAACAGCGCACGCGAGCAACATCGCAGCCATTGCACAGACACTGTGGACATTTGCAAATACGCTGGTCACCGACGTTCGTTCAATCGGAGGCTCCCAAGCAGCACTGCAACTACCGCAGTAGAGAAGGCATCAAAGTTGCTGAAAAGCTGAACAGCCGCAACCCGAACGGGGATGAAGCGGCGGTGGGCGGTTGTGGTGGGGGAAACTCGGGGATGAGTTGGCATTTGAATAACTCAACCTGGGGAACTGAGATAAAAAACGAGAGAGTGAGGGACGGGCGCAGAAAGCGAGATTGAAATGGTTAGCAACGGTCAAAAGAGAAAGCTGGTGGCCCTCGATCCTAGTACCAAGAGCGCGTTGGCGGAGCGCTTCGAAACAGGACTTCGTGCGATGGTGGTCGGACAGGATCGATCTGTACGCGCTATCTCGTCACTCTATCAAGTCTTTCAAGCGGGGATGACCAATCCAACACGTCCGCTGGGGTCTATGCTTTTTCTGGGCCCGACCGGCTCAGGCAAGACCCACGTAGTCGAGGCTGCCGCGGAGATTCTGTTCGGTGACCGCAACGCGGTGATCAGGATCGACTGTGCGGAGTTTCAACACTCCCACGAAATTGCAAAGCTGATCGGCTCACCGCCCGGCTATCTGGGCCATCGCGAGACAGCGCCGCTGCTGACACAAGAGAACCTGGAAAAGTCCCGGACCGAACGCGATCCGTTTACGCTCGTGCTGTTCGACGAAATCGAAAAGGCGTCCGACGCGTTGTGGCAGCTCTTGCTGGGCGTGCTCGACAAGGCGACGCTGACGTTGGGTGACAACCGCAGGGTCGACTTCGCACAGACGATGATCTTCATGACATCGAACCTGGGCGCGAAGGAGATGAGCGAGTTGATCACTGGTTCAATAGGATTCGCGCCGGCGAGAGCCGGCAAGCTCCCGGCTGATGACCTGGACCAGAAGATCTATCGCACCGCCTCGGAAGCTGCGAAGAGAAAATTCTCGCCCGAGTTCATGAACCGAATCGATAAGGTCGTGGTCTTTCGCAGCCTCAAGAACCCAGAACTGTGCCAGATACTCGACCTCGAGCTTATGGCCGTCCAGCGCCGCGTGAACGAAGGCGCCGGTGAGCGGTTCACCATTTCACTCACTGAGAGCGCCAGAGAGTTTCTGCTGATCGAGGGGATCGAATATCGCTACGGCGCGCGTCACTTGAAGCGCGCGATCGAGCGGTTCCTTGTGAACCCGCTTGCCAACCTGTCGGCAACCGGGCAAGCACGGTTGGGCGACGTGGTCGTCGTAGACATCAATGAGCAGACCCAGAAGCTTGCTTTCTATCGCGACGACTCTGAGGCGACGGTGGCCGCAGCCGCGATGGAGGCAGTACAAGCGATGAAGGTCAGCAACGATGCTCGCATCGCCGCTTAAAGTGAGTTAGCCGAGTCGAGTGTGTCCCGGGAGGCTGTCGAGTTCCAACTCGGCAGCCTCTTTTCGTGTACACCCGGATCAGATCAGGCACGCCGGCCCGACGCCTCTCGATAAGCAATCCCGTCCGACCGCATCGCGCTCACTCTTGCTCAGTTTACCTCCGGAGGCAAAGTGCGCTAGGGTTTCAGCCCTTGGAGGAGGAACTCGGACGGCAAACGATGATCGGCGACGCGAGAGATCGTGTGATTCAGGTTGACGATGATTCAACATGGAAGACGCTCGATCGGGTTCATCCTCCACCAAATAGAAGTGAGCCGGGCTGACGATATGGCTTGGCTTCCTACCCAACCGCAGCCAGGCCGAACTTTGGCTGTTGACGAACAACCTCGACAAGCCGGGCGGTCTCGCGCGAGTTGCGCCTCTCAGTCAGCATATGATCCGCCTCTCGTTTCGCTACTTCCAGCACCGCATAGTCGCGCACGATGTTGCCGACTCGGAACGCAGGCAAGCCGGACTGCCGAGTTCCCATCACTTCGCCCGGGCCGCGTATCTCCAAATCCTTCTCCGCAACCTTGAAGCCGTCGTTCGTCTCTTCCATGATCGCTAATCGCTCGCGAGCTTCCGGGCTTCGCTTGTCGCCCGCGAGCAGTATGCAGTAGCTCTGTTGGTCGCCGCGGCCCACGCGTCCGCGAAGCTGATGCAGTTGCGAGAGGCCGAATCGTTCCGCGTGCTCGACTATCATAATGCTCGCGTTGGGCACATCGACGCCGACTTCGATCACCGTGGTTGACACCAGTATGTGGGTCGCGCCCTGGCGGAACTCGTCCATCACCGCGTCTTTCTCTTGTTGCTTCATTCGGCCATGAATCAGCGCGACTCGAAAGTTGGGAAACACCGAAGTCTGCAGGTGTTCAGCCATCTGAGTCGCGTTGAGCAGATCCAGTTTCTCGGACTCCTCGACCAGCGGGTAAACAATGTAGACCTGGCCGCCCTCTCGGATTTTCTTGTCGAGGAACTGATAGATTTTGCGCCGGGCCTCTTCGCCGCGCACTCTGGTTATCACCGGTTTTCTTCCCGGCGGCATCTCGTCGATGATCGACAGATCGAGATCGCCGTACACGCTCATCACCAGCGAGCGCGGAATTGGCGTGGCGGTCATCACCAGCACGTCGGGGTTGTATCCGCGCTTGATAAGCTCCGCGCGTTGAAGAACTCCGAAGCGGTGCTGCTCGTCGATCACTACAAAGCCGAGGTTGTGAAACTTGACGGCTTCTTGAATCAGCGCGTGCGTGCCGATTACCAGATCGACTTCGCCGGCTTCAATGTCGGCATGAAGCCGGCGCTTGCGCGCGGTGGCAAGCGAGCCAGTGAGAACCTCAACTCGATAGGGCGCGCTTGCAAGCATCCGCTTTATGTTTTGCGAGTGTTGTTCCGCAAGTATCTCGGTCGGCGCCATAATCGCCGCTTGATAACCGTTCTCGATCGCGACGATCGCCGCCTGGACGGCTACGATTGTCTTGCCTGATCCGACGTCGCCTTGAAGCAGCCGGTTCATCGGCTTTCGGCTGGTCATATCGGCGACCGCTTCGCCAAGCACGCGCTTCTGCGCGTTCGTTGGTTTGAAGGGCAACACCGCGCGCACCGCGTTCCGCACGCGGTCATTGACTTCGATGACGGTTCCCTTGGGCGACTGCTCGCGCCCTTGCCGGCGTAGCCCCATCGCCAGCGCCAGCCAGAAGAACTCCTCGAAGATCAACCGCTGGTGCGCGGGCGACTGGAACTTGTTGTAGAGGTCGAGCGGAACATCGTCTGCCGGGAAGTGCACCTGCCGGAGCGCCGCGGGCCTTGATATCAGCTTGTTGCGAGCAAGCATCTCTTCAGGAACGACCTCTTCCATTTCGGAAAAGTCGAGCCGCTCGAACACGTGATGCATGATCGAGCGAAGCTGCTTGGTGCGAAGCTCGCCGAGCTTGCGATAGATGGGAACCCGCCTGCCCGTGTGTATCGGATCTGCGTCCTCGTCATCCAGTTGAAACTCGTAGTCGGGATTTTCGACCTCGTAGAAGCCTCGACGGCTGCGTTTCCACTGCCCGTAAAGCAGCACGCGCCGCCCTTGCTTGAATGAGTTTTGAAGAAAAGCCTGGTTCCACCAAAACGCCCGCACCTGGCCAGTGCTGTCGGTGCCGGAGATTTCGAAAATGCGCAGCTTGCCGCTCTTGACCGGATAGGTTCCGGCGATTCGCACCTCGACTTCGATGGCTGCCCACATTCCGTTTTGCAGGTCGCGTATGTGCGCGAGGTTGGAGCGGTCTTCGTAGCGCATCGGCAGACAGTGGATCAGGTCTTCGACGGTCACCTGATGCGCATCGCCAACCGGCGTCGCCGCCGCAACGCCTTGAGCGAGTTTCTGCGCGGTCCTCAGCGCGACGCGCGGGATCTCGTGCAGATGTAGCTCGTACAGCGGTGTTGACAGCTTGAGCAAGTAACAGCCTCGTGGTGAGTAGCGATGGACCCGGCCAACGAGACGAATTCTAGGAGAGGGAACTTCGACGGTCAAGAAAGGCGCATTCCAGCAGGGATGCGACATGGTAGTGAACGAAGAGCAAAACTCGAGTCGTGCGCTTGTTGACGAACGCCCTCTTCTCATTCGAAGAGGTTTGGTACAATCACCCCATGACTAAGAGACTCGTGATCTCGCTAGCGCTTTTTGCCCTGCTTTCTCTGTGCGCGACTGCCGGCGCGGCCGCTGCGCCGCCGACGATGCGGGTTGACTACTATCACACCGGCAATGCATCGCAGGAAATGTTCAGCCTTGACCGCGTAGTCATCGAACCTCTACCGTGGCCGGGAAATCCGCGGAAGAACGTCGACGAAACGAACCTCGGCAAGTACCTGTTCGAAGTCCGCGACCGTACAACGAATCGGCTTCTTTATTCTCGCGGCTTCGCCTCGATCTACGGCGAGTGGGAGACGACCGATGAAGCCAAAAGCATGAACCGAACGTTTCATGAATCCTTCAGATTTCCCGCGCCGCCGGCCCCGGTGCAGGTGGTATTGAAAAAGCGCGACTCGAACAACGCCTTTCGCGAAATATGGTCTGCGATCGTTGACCCCGCAGATATGTTCGTCGACCCTTCAAAGCCCGCGCCGCCCGGCCCGCTGATCGAGATCCAAAAGAGCGGCGATCCGGCCGAGAAGGTCGACTTCTTGATTCTGGGTGACGGCTACACCGCAGCCGAGCGAGGCAAGTTCGAGAAGGACGCGCGCCGGCTGGTCGATATTCTGTTCGCGGCTTCTCCTTACAAAGAACGTCGAAGAGAGTTCAACGTGTGGGCGCTCTGTCCGGCTTCGGCGGAGTCCGGGATCTCGCGGCCCTCGACCGGCGTTCATCGAGCCTCACCGCTGGGCGCAAGCTACGACGCATTCGGCTCCGAGCGATATGTTTTGACGTTTGAGAATCGCGCGCTTCGCAACGTCGCCGCGTTTGCGCCTTACGAGTTCATCGAGATCATCACCAACTCGCGCACATACGGCGGCGGCGGGATCTTCGGCCTGTACAGCACGGTGGCTGCCGACAGCGAGCAAGCGCCTTACGTGTTCGTTCACGAGTTCGGGCATCACTTCGCCGGTCTTGCCGACGAGTACTACACGTCACCGGTGGCCTACACAGCGCCGGCCGTTAAGACCGAGCCGTGGGAGCTAAACGTCACTGCGCTGCTTGATCCGAAGGACCTCAAGTGGAAAGACCTTGTAGCGCCGGGCACTCCGATTCCCACTCCGTGGCAGAAGGAAGAATACGAAAGGCACTCGCTCGAGTATGGCACGCGTCGCGCAAAGATTCGCGCGGAGAATCGGCCGGAGTCAGAAATGGAAGCGCTCTTTCGCGAGAACCGCGATTGGGAGATCAAGTTCTTTGCCGCCGAAAAGTACGCAGGCAAGGTGGGCGCGTTTGAAGGCGCAATGTATGAAGCGAAGGGTTACTACCGGCCCGAAATTGATTGCATCATGTTCACGCGAAGCCAGATCTTTTGCGCGGTGTGCCGCCGGGCGATCGAGCGGGTGATTGATCTTTATTCGGGTCGATGACAAAGCCCAGGCATTAGAAGACTGTTTGAAACCCCAACCGAGAGATTAGGTAGTTCGGTACCAGCCTTTCAGAGGTCGTTGCAAAACCTCAACGACCGAGCGCAGTTATCCATTAGCCCGGCGTTCAGAGAATGTGTGAAAAGTCGAAATCCCCCCAACTTGAAGTTGGGGGTATTTCCGCAGTTTCACAAGAGTCTTCATAGGAGGGAACGGTGGCCATCGCGAGAGAATCAAAACGAGCCGCCACGATGGACTCGTGGCGGCTCGTTATTTCGCGCGAAGGCGAGTGGCTTAGAAGTTATACTTCAGCGCCATCTGAATCTTGCGCGAGGTGCTCACTGTGTTGCCGCGCGCGCGGCCGAAAAGCGTGTTGGTAATCACGGCGCTTTCCGGCAACCCGAACGACGGAGTGTTGGTTGCGTTCTGCATCTCGAGCCGGTACTCGAGGTTTTGATTCTCGGTGATCCGCACTCTCTTCCCGATTGACAGGTTGAGATTGAAGAACGACGGAGTGATGAAGAAGTTTCTGCCGGTATTGCCCAGCTTGCCGGGCTCCGGAATAGAGAATATTCCGCGCTTGTTTGTGGCGCCGTCAAAAGCAGCCCCGCGCGTTGGCAGATTAAAGTAGAACTCAGTCCCCGCCGCAGTTTCGAATATCCGCCGGATCATGTCGGGAGTGCAGCCGGTGCAATCGGCCGGCGATTGAACGACGCTGCTAAAGGTGTTCGACCCCGCGTAGATGGTAAATGGACGCCCCGACTGCCATACTATCGAGCCGGTCAACGACCAGCCTCCAATCACTCGATCGAGCGCCGGGTGCCAGTTGCTTCCCCATTGCCGGCCGGCACCGAAGGGTAGATCATAGACCGCGCCTCCCTGTAACGAATGCCTGCGGTCGAAGTCCGAGCGCGCATAGTTCAAATCGCGATTTCGCGGATCGAACGGTGTGCTTGACGCCGATTGATTTGATCCGGTGGACACAGTCGTAAAAGCAGGATCAAACGAGCGGGTGTCGAGTGACTTCGCCAACGTATAGCTAAACTGGAAGCTAAACCCGCTCGAGAATCGTCTCTGCAGTTGAGCCTCGAGTCCGTGATAGGTAGACCTGTCGTGGCTGTCCAGGACATTCAATCCGCCCGCAAACTGCGGGTAGGGGAAGAAGAAGAACGCGCCCAGACCGCTGAGCTCGGGGATCGGCCGGCCTCCCGCCCCCGTGCGTCTCCCCAGCGTTGCCGCAAGCTCTGCTACTGAATTCTGGCTCAGTTGGGTGGGGAACAATCGGCGCACTTCTACCGAGCCCGACTCTCCCGTGCGGCGGCTTGTGTCGGGTTGCATCAGTTGATTGATCAACGCGCTCTCGCCGCCGGCTTTGACGACCTTGAAAGCATCGACGAATCCGTTGCTGAAAATCTCAGCTTGATTCACATTGTATGCGCCAAACAGGTTCACCCCGCGTCGCCCGATGTAATTCAGTTCGACTACCGTGTTCCAACCGATCTCTCGCTGGATGCTCAGGCTCCACTGATATGTCTTTGGCGCTTGCCAGTTCGGGTCTATCACGTGGAAAGTATTAGTCGAGAATGACGCTGGCTGGCGCAACTGCGCAGGTGTCACTCCGGCCGGCGGCGCAATTGCCGGAAGACCATCCCGCAAGCGCCCGCCATTCTGGCCGAACTGAGTGTTGATGACTCCAAGCGTCAATCCCGGCTCGCTCTGATAGATGGTCGAAGAAACCACGAAGGTATTCATTCGATCATAAGCGATGCGGTAGTTGGCGCGCACGGAAGTCTTGCCGGTGCTGAACGGGTCCCAGGCAATTCCGATCGACGGACCGAAGTTATTCAAATCGCTGTCGAACAACTCTCCTTCGGTCCACTTTAGCGCGTCGGTGGGCTGCGAGCCCACTACGAACGGCTGTTCGGGTCGGAGGATGGGGTTGCCGCTCGAGCGCGGCGACTTCTTTACCTCCCATCTGAGTCCGAGATCAATCGTGAGGTTTGGGCGGATTTTCCAGTTGTCCTGCCCGTAGAAATCATACTCGCCGTAGCGCGCGTCGAAATTGAACACCGTTCCCGGCGCCCCAAATTGATCGCCCTGTGCTACGAATCCCCTGCTGATACTGCCGATTCGTCCAAGCAGATTATTGATGGTGCGCTGTAGCCTCGGGCGATCATTTGCAGTGTTGATGTCTGCCGGAACGCTGAATGCCGTCAGATCAACCGTGTTAATTGTGGTGCTGAAGTTAATCGACGGCTGCACGTTCAAGCCTGCGACGCTGCCCCGCGTATCGACATGCTGCTGATAGCGGAAGTTTATTCCTCCCTTGAACGTGTGCGCGCCTCTAATGTAGGTAGCATTGTCCACAAACTGGTAAGTGGAAAACTTGCGAATGTTTCCCAACTCGCTGTTGAACGGATCGGTGACGTCGTTGAGGATGAAGGGCGGCACATCCGGGAAGTTTGGATCCGGATTGGCGAAGTTGAAAGCGAACCGGCTTATGCCGAATACAAACTCGTTGGTGATGTGCGCGGAGGGAGTCCACCGCCAGTTTGTCGCAAGGTTCTTCGGATTGCGGAAGGTGTCAACGATCCGCGGGGTATCGGGGAATCGGGCCAGCCCGGCGTTGGCGTTGTCGCCAACTGTGTTCTGGTGCCCTTGAGCATATCGACCGTAAACGCTGTGCTGCGCATTGATGACGTGATCAATCTTGAAGACCGCATCCTGTTGCTGCTCGCGCTGAATCGGCGAGAAGGTATAGCCTGCGGTGTTCAGCCCATCGCCGGCAGTGAAGTTGTTCGGCAGCGGAGTCACTCCGATCAATGCCGATATTGTGGGATCGAGTCCTTTCCCTGCCGGGTCATTTGCGGCGACGTTATATGTTCCGATATTGAGGCCCGGTAGAACACTGCCGCTGGCATCCACCGATGCAGTCGATGTGCCCGCTGCGCCGTTCTGCCCTCCTTTGACATAACGGAAAATGCCTTGCCGGGCAAGCTGGGTGTAGACCGTTCTTGTGACGGTTACCGTCTGGCGCGTGCGAAGCCACTGAAAATTGGTGAAGAAGAATGTCTTGTTGCGCCCGTCATAGAGCTTTGGAATCCAGACCGGCCCGCCCACGGTGAAGCCTGCGATGTGCTGGACGAATTGAGGCTTCACTGCATTGTTGAGATTGTTCGCAAACTCATTGGCGTGAAACCGGGGCGTCTGGTAGAACTCGAATCCATTTCCATGAAACTCATTCGACCCGGAACGGGTGACCATCGCCACCTGGGCGCCGCTGTTGCGCCCATACTCCGCAGTCGGATTGCTGGTTATGACCCGAAACTCAGCCAACGTATCCGGGTTGGCTCTGGTCGGCGCGAAATTTGAGCCTCCGGCACTGGGATCGTTATTGTCGATTCCGTCGAGGGTGAAGTTCCAGGCGCGATCTCGCGCGCCATGTACGTGGATACCCCCACCGGTGTTGGCCCCGTTTACCACGCCCGGTTGAAGTAAAACAAAATCGAGCGGATTGCGCCCCCGCACTCCAACTATCGGCAATCTCTCGATCATGCGCTGGTCAAGGATATTGCCGAAGTTGCCCGAGGAACTTGTTTGCACCAGTTCGGCTCCACCTCTAACCTCGACTACTTCCGCTACCTGACCTACTTCCAGCGTAACGTTGACCGTCGTTGGCTGACCGATTGACAGCACGTTGTTCGTTGTGACGAATTTCTTGAACCCTGCTTTTTCAACGGTGATCGTGTAGGACCCGACCTGCACTGAATCAAAGACGTAGGTTCCGGCAGAGGTGGTCTGGGCGGTGAAAGAAATCCTGGTTGCTTCATTAGTCAGTGTTACGGTTGCGTCCTCGACGACTGCGCCGTCGGCGTCCAGCACGTTGCCGACAACGCGCGAGGTCGTCCCCTGCGCAACCGCCGGCCCGGCCATAAGCGTCACAATGACCAACGAAATCAGTAAAGCGATTAGCTTTCGTAGACTCTTCATTTTCGGATCCTCCAAATTCGCTTGATGCGGAATGATAACCGTCGGACACAAGAGTCCCCGATACTCAGGGGACATGTCGAGTCGGAGACAATCAATCAACAATGCGTAACTGCCGCTGCGCGCAGGCCCACTTTTCAAACGAGAAGTCGTGTCACCCCCGGCGCTGTCAAGCCGCGCCGCTTCCGGTGCACGTCAGTAGATCAGATACTTCTGCCTGATCCGAGCGAACTCCGCAAGTCCCGGCTGCCACGTCGCCGCGATCTGCGAAGACGTTTTGCCTTCTTTCAGCGCGGCAAGCGCCCCGCGGTTCACAAGCAATCGCAAAAACTCCTCAACTTTCCAGGCGCCGGGATACACCAGGTTTAGTTGATATGCGATTTCCACTCCGGTGGCCACGGGCCTGAAGGCTACGCGATCGGTGATGATGATGTTTACACCGCCGCATTCTTCGTTTGCAAACTTCGACGAGTGCGGAGTGAATCTTACCGGAACGAACCGCGCTCCCGCCAGCCCCGCTCGATTGAGCGATTCGGCGAGCTTCTGACCGTCGAGCCACGGCGCGCCAATCACTTCAAAAGGCGTGTCCGTTCCGCGCCCGACTGATAGGTTTGTCGTCTCGAGCAATCCGATGCCGGGATAAAGCAGCGCTTCGGTGAGGCTGCGCATGTTCGGCGAAGGGTTCACCCACGTCAGCGCCGTGCCGTCGAAGTAGTCCGCGCGCCGCCAGCCCTCCATTTTAATCACGGTCAGATCGGCGCCAATCTTGCGCTCCGAATTGAACAGCATCGCGAGCTCCCCGATCGTCATGCCGTAACGCACCGGAACCGGGTGATACGAAGTGAACGAGTACGATGGCAGCTCGGCGAGCTCTCGATCTGCGACCGGGCCCTCGACATCGTAGCCGTTGATGGGATTCGGACGATCGAGCACCACAAACTTGATCCCGTGCTTCGCCGCTGCTTCCATCGCGTAGCCGCAAGTCGTCGTGTAGGTGTAGAACCGCGCGCCGATGTCCTGAATATCGAACACCAGCGTGTCTATTCCCTTCAGCATATCCGGCGCCGGCCTTCGCCGGTCTTGCTCATAAAGACTATAGACCGGCAGCCCGGTTTTCTCGTCGCGCGTGTCGCCGACGTGAGTGTCTTCGATTCCCCTCAACCCATGCTCTGGCGAAAACAGCGCAACCAGCTTCAGGTTCCTGGCTGCGGCAAGCAAGTCAATCGTCGAGCGCCCCTTGCGGTCACGTCCGGTGAGATTCGTGATCAGCCCGATTCGTTTTCCTTCAAGCTGTTGGAAGCCGTCACGCACCAGCACGTCTATCCCGGTGAGCACAGGATGAAGCGGCCCCGTAGGAACACCGCGAGTGATGACGGCGCGCGGCGCATCGATTTCGGATGGGGGCTCTTTCAAGTGCCCTAAGACCGGCGCGTGAGGAGGCTCTGTGATCGCGCCGGCGACGATTGAAGCGACGAATGACCGCAATCGCGTCACATCTCCCTTACCGTTCGGATGAACTCGATTGGTCAGCAGAACTACGAAGGTTTCGCTTGCGGGATCGAGCCAAATGCTCGTGCCGGTGAACCCGGTGTGCCCGAACGTGCCGACCGGAAATAAGTCGCCCCGATTCGATGAATACGATGTGTTCACATCCCAACCGATGCCCCGCATCTGCGAAGTCGGCAGCGTCTGCGCGCTGACCATTCGTTCGACTGTGTACGGCGCCAGGGTTCGTGTGCCGTTGTATTCGCCTTTGTTGAGGATCATCTGGCAGAAGATCGCCAGGTCGTCAGCGGTTGAGAAGAGACCGGCGTGACCGGCTACGCCGCCCATCTCATAAGCTCGCGGGTCGTGGACTTCGCCCCGCATCCATCGGCCTTCGCGGTTCTCCGTCGGAGCGGTTCGCTCGATCCGCCCAAACCACGCATAGGCCCAATCGGTGAAGTCGAGAGACGCCGATTGGGCACGGAGAACCGGAAGTAATTTCACAAGTTCTGGGTTATTGAACCAAGTGTCGTTCATCCCAAGACTGGTGTAAATGTTTTCGCGCGCGAACTGGTCTATGGGTTTACCAGACACTTGCCGCACGATCTCGGCCGCGACGATGAAACCAACATCCGAATAAACGAACCGCGTGCCCGGCTCGTAGCTCGGTCGCAGATCGTAGATCAGTTGAAGAGGATCAATGCTCTTTCCAACATAGTCGGCGATCTCGTTATCAGGAGGCAGCCCAGCGCGATGGGTCATCAACTGCTCGACCGTCACTCGCTCTTTGCCGAACTTGCCGAACTCGGGAATGTAGAGAGCAACCGGATCAGCGAGTGAGACCTTGCCTCGCTCGACGAGAATCATTATCGAAGTTGCGGTTGCGACGATCTTGGTCAGCGAAGCCAGGTCGAAGATCGTGTCAACAGTCATCGCTTCGCGCTTAGGTTCAATCGCGCGGTCGCCAAACGCCTTTCGATAAACGATGCAGCCTTTTCGCGCAACCAGCACCACCGCGCCGGGCGTTGCTTTGCGCGCGATCGATTCGAGCACAGCTTCATCGATCTTCGCGAGCCGCTCGCTCGACATGCCTACTGATTCGGGTCTTGCTGCAACAAGCGGTCGCGACGGTTGAGTCTTTGCGCCGTCTGACGCTCGTTGGGCAAGAGTCGGAGCGGGAAGAAGGGCGATGATTACAAGGAGAGTAAGCGACAACCGCAGGGGGCGCAGAGGGGCGCGGAAAAGATCCAGCCGCCCCTGCGTTCCTCTGCGTCCTCTGCGGTTCATTCTTAACCTCTCCGAATAATTCTGCTTCAAATCTACGATATCTCGGCCACTACTGCGTCGCGGTCAAACCTCAGGCTCGCCACGTATCCCACTATAAACGTCACCGCCGAACCGATCAGGACGTACCACTGCCACGACACATTAACTCGCGCCCATACAAACACCATCACTACGATTCCTGTCACCACACCAGTGAGCGCGCCGACTCGACCAACTCTCTTGGTCAACGCTCCGAGAAAAAACAAGCCCAGTATAGGTCCGTTTGTGAACGACGCGATAGTCAGCACTGTGTCAACTATGCGCCTTTCTTTCCCAATCATGTAGAAAGCCGCAGCAATTTGCACCGAGCCCCAAACCGCAGTCAGCAGCCGCGAAACGTTCATGTAATGCGCTTCGTTTCGGTTGGGCGCAATCAGCGGCTGATAGAAATCCGTCAGCGTGGTTGAAGCCAGCGCGTTTAGCGATGATGACATTGCCGCCGCAAGCATCGCCGCGATGACCAATCCTTTCACGCCGGTCATAAGCTCACTCGAGATGAAGTGCGAAAAAACGCGGTCAGGGGTAATGCCCGAGGGCAGCCCCGCATACTGGCTGTAAAAAACAAACAGCATCACTCCGATCATCAAGAACATCACAAATTGAGCGAAGACGACGGCGCCGCTCGTCAGAAGCGCGGCCGACGCCTGGCGAGCGTTCTTGCTGCACAGATAACGCTGCACCATATACTGGTCGGTCCCGTGCGTCGAAGTGGTTAAGAATGCGCCGCCGATCACGCCCGCCCAAAACGTATAACTGCGCGCGAGGTCCAGCGAGAAATCGAACAATTGAAATTTGCCCGCTGCACTGCCGACAGCCATCACTTCGTTGAAGCCCCCAGGTATGCGATCGAGCAGTATGAAACCCGCGACGACTGCACCGAGAATGTAGATGAAGAGCTGTATGACTTCCAGCCAGATGACCGCGGTGATGCCGCCGAGATAAGTGAAGACAATCATCACCACGCCGATCGCCAAAATTGATTTCCAGTCAGCCCATCCAGTCACCACTGCAAGCGGAATTGCGGTCGCATAGATGCGAACGCCGTCTGAAAGCGAGCGCGTCACAATGAACAGCGAGGCAGCGGCCCTCTTCACGCTGCCGCCGAACCTGCGGTCGAGGATTTGGTAGACGGTAAAAAGCTCGCCGCGAAAATACAGCGGGATGAAAAGAGCTACGATGATCAGCCGCCCCAGCATGTAGCCCAGTGCAAGCTGCAGGAAAGTGAAATTGCCGCCGACGCCGCTGCTGGCGGCGAACGCAAAAGCGGGAACGCTTATAAAGGTGACGACCGATGTTTCGGTAGCGACAATCGAAGCGGCAATCGCCCACCAGGGAATATCGTGATCAGAAAGGAAATAATCGCGCAGGTTCTTCTGCTTGCGGCTGAAGTACCAGCCGAGCAGCAGCACTCCGGCAATGTAGGCCACGATGATTATGAGGTCGAGTGCATGGAGTTGCATGGGCGGAGCATTTTAGCAGAGAAGCAGCATAGACTTTAGTCTGTGTGACGCAGTCCATATGGACTGCGCCGCCTTTGAGTGAGTGAGAAGTTGACTGGCTCTGGATCGCTCCTTGAAGGACAGCCTCTTCGGACCGAACTGAAATCCATACGGGCTGTGCTATACTCGCCGCGACTGCCCGACGCTCGAAGAATCACCGAAGCGAACAGCCAACCAATTTCAGAGGGAGCAGTTTTCATATGCTACAAATGAAACGGCCGAGCGGAACGCTAGTATCGATTCTGGTTCTCGCTTTCGTGCTTCAACTGCCACTGGTCGCGACGCCGGCGGGCCGGACACAGTTGGAGGCTGCGGTCCTATCGCATTTCGAGCCGCTTCCTAACTTTGATGCAAGGGACCTGCGTCCACCTATCAAGCCGACAACAAAGCTCGAAACCCGTAAGCATTCCCTCGCCGTCAAGGCCGCGATCGACGAGGTCGTTGTGACCTGGGATGACAAGCTGGACTTGCCGCATAGTCTGCTTTCGCTCAAGGCGGCGCTCACCGCGAGGTCAACCGGCGACGCGGCCCTGATAGCCAGGCGATTCGTTCGCGACAACAGCTCATTGTTTGCGATAAGCGAGGGCCAGCTCGAGTCCGCTCGCATCTCGGCGCGTGAGACTGATGGACGCGATGGATTCACAAGGCTCGTGCTCGAGCAGCAGTCAGGCGGCATTCGCGTGTTCGATTCCGAGATGCTGTTCATCATCGACCGCGAGGGCCGCGTGCGCTCCGAGTCGGGCAGCTTCATTCCTCAGATAGACCTGCTCGCGCCTGATTCGTCGCCCGCGCTCGCGCCCGAGCAAGCGCTCCAGCGCGCGGCACACTTTTGCGGAGCTGATATTACAGACGTCGTTGCAGCGGTGACGGACAATAGTCGCGGCCGTCTGCGGGTTCTCTTTTCGTCGGAGGCGGTTGATCCCCGCTCCGAAGCAAGCCTCGTCTACTATCCGGTCACTCGTGACGAAGTCAGGCTTGCTTATCAGATCATGCTCTACGGCGTGCCCTCGAAACTTGATGCCTACCTGCTGCTTGTGGACGCACACTCGGGCGAACTGCTCCGACGCGACTCGCTCACTTATGCGGCTGACGCACCGGCGGGCCGGGTGTTCACAAAAGAGAATCCCACCATCTCAACAGACCGCGAGATGGTTGCGTTCAAAGGGGACCCGGCCGCGTCGTCCGCTGGTTGGGTCACGGCTAACCGCACGGCAGGCAACAACGCTCAGATCTTTTTCAATCCGGCCCTGGACGGCGGCAACACGGTGAAGGCGAACCACGACGGCAATTTCGATTTCGACATCGACCTGACCCGCGGACGTTCGCCGCTGGACTCGTCCGCCGCTTCGGCAGCGAACCTGTTCTACTGGGTCAACGTCGCTCACGACAGGTTCTACTCGCTGGGCTTCAACGAAACCTCGCGAAACTTTCAGTTGGACAACCTCAGCAAAGGGGGCCGCGACGGCGATGCGGTAAGAGCCGAAACGCTGCGCGGCGCCGGGCTCGATCCTGCTTCGACGAATCAACTGGTGCGCAACAACGCGTTCTTCCAGACCGGAATCGACGGTACACCGCCGCTGCTGGCGATGCTGATGTGGACCGGCAGTATCAATGGGCAGAACGTCGAGCTGGACAGTTCCTACGATGCGGGGGTGATCATTCACGAATACACCCACGGAGTGTCGACGCGGCTTGCGGGGACGGACAACAGCACAGGCCTCAGATCGAATCAGGGCGGCGGAATGGGCGAAGGCTGGTCGGACTTCTTCGCAGTGTCTTTCTTGACCGGGGATCTGCCACAGGACGGCGCATACGCGGCCGGGAGCTACATAACTCAGCGAGCGCGAGGTGTCAGAAACTTCCCTTACAGCACGCGCTTCGATATCGACCCGCTCACGTTTGGCGATATTCGGTCTTACACCGAAGTTCACGCGCAGGGGACGGTATGGTGTTCGATGCTCTGGGACATGCGACAAGCGTTTGTTGAACGCTACGGGTTTCAAACCGGAAAGGAAGCCGTCGAGCGGCTGGTCATCAGCGGCTTGAAAGCGACTCCGCTTGCGCCGACTTTTGTCGATGCGCGCGACGCGATACTGCTTGCGGACCGGATAACCAACAACGGCGCGAATCAGGATTTGATCTGGCGGGCGTTCGCGCGGCGAGGACTGGGCAAGTCGGCGACGGCCGCGCTGGCAACTCCGGTTTCCGGGTTTCGGATTACGGCCACCGAAGGGTATGACGTGCCTGCGGAGTTCTCAGCGGGCTCACTTATCATCAACGACAAGCCATCAACTCCCGCGGTGATCGGCGAGTTGCTCCCGCTCGTTGTAGTTGATCGCGATCTAACAGCTTCTTCAATTGATGTGCTTGCGACGAACTTGCGGACCGGCGCGGCGGCAACGTTCACCCTGGCGTCAGGTTCGCCCGGCAGGTATGCCGGCACGCTGAGATGTTTGTTCCCGGGGCAGGACGGCGGACCGGTAGCGGCGCTCGCGGCCGAGCCCGGCGACGCGATCTCGGTCGCTTATTCGAACGCGCGAAACGAGGCCGGAAAAGCGGAGACAATCGAAGTGCGAACGCTCGCCGGCCGCCGACTCCAGGTGTACGCAGCGGACTTTGAGCAGGGCGCCGCTGACTGGAGCCTGACGAGCTTCTGGCACTTGACCGAGCGGCGAGCCGCCGGCGGTTCTCACTCTCTCTACTTTGCGAAGCAGAAAGGCTTTAATGAAGCCAAGTCGTTTACCCCGCTTGGGAGCAGCGGATCAGCATTCTCACCGGCGGCCGGCCTGCAGAGTCTGTCTGGCGCGCGACTCGAGTTCGACTACGCTTTCATCTCGTTTCTGCCAGGAGTCCCGACGAGCTCGGCGGGTGATTTGTTCACGCTCAATGCCCGCAACTCTCCGTTCATCGGGTCGAGCCCGCTGTCGGCGGAGGACCCTCGGCTCTTTGTGTTTTTTGATCTGCGCGGAGAAAGCAGTGCTGTCTTTCATCCGGTGAGCATCGACCTTCGATTCCTGGGAAGCGGCAGCGCTTATCTAGGCCTCAGCTTTAGCGCGTCGACGGCCGACATTGCGCGCAAGAAGCTTGAAGGCTTCTACATCGACAACATTCGCGTGACTGCTGTTTCGACAAAGTAAGTTCCGGCTTAGAAGCCCGTGAGCGCATACCGCTGCGCATAGAGTTCAGGCTTTAGCCTGGCAGTACCTTCCTCCTTCGACGCACAACCAGGCTAAAGCCTGAACTCCATGCGCTTAATCGTTGCCGCAATGTCTTCGGGCACAGGCGTTGTGAACTCCATCCATTCTCCGCTCGCAGGATGATGAAAGGCGAGCTTCCACGCGTGCAAACACAAGCGCATTGCGAATTGCGGATTGAGAATTGCGGATTCTCGCTCGTCACCTTGGTTCTTCTGTCCCGACAATTCGCAATCCGCAATCCGCAATCCGCAATCGTCATGCATTTCATCTCCGACGATGGGATGACCTATGTGAGCGCAATGTATCCGCAGTTGGTTGGTGCGGCCGGTTACGGGCTCTAACTCGAGAAGCGTCGTACGTCGCAGCCTATCGAGCACCGTGAATCGCGTTTCCGCAGGCTTGCCGGTCTCGATTACTCGCCAGCGTGGCTGCTGATCCGGATCGCGTCCGATCGGCGCATTGATCGAGCCGGCGTCCGCTTCAACATCGCCGCGTACCAAAGCCACATATCGCTTTTCTACCAGCCGCTTCCGAAAATGACGCGACAGCACAGTGAGCGCGTGAGCCGTCTTGGCTATCACGATGAGCCCTGAGGTCGCGCGGTCCAGCCTGTGCACCATGCCGGGACGAATCAGCGAATGCCGCTCGCCGTCGGGAAAAGGCGGGGGTTCCGGGTTCAGTGTTCCGGGTTCAGCGTTCGGTTCCAACTCGGAACCAGGAACTCGGAACCCTGAACCGTAGTTCAGGTGATACGCCAGGGCATTGGCGAGAGTCCCGGTCTTTACACTCAGAGTCGGATGGACGAGCATGCCGGCCGCCTTGACGACTACGATCACGTGATCATCTTCGTGAATAACTTCGAGCGGGATTGGCTCGGCTGACATCGCGGTCGGAGCGCCCTCATTGAACGCCATTTCAACAGAGTCACCTGTGAGAATGCGATAGCCCGCTCGCCCGACGGCTCCATTCACAAGACCAGCGCCGCCTTTAATCAGGTTCGCAATCCGCATGCGGCTGAGGCTTCCGAAGCGCGACGCTAAAAACTCGTCAAGCCTTTGGCCGGCGTCACGTTGTTCGATCTGAAACTGAAAGGAATTGCTAGTCATTGGTCATTGGTCATTGGTCATTAGTCACGTAGTCAGTAGTCAGTAGTCCGTAGTCCGTAGTCCGTAGCTCTTCCGTGCGAGTTGATGGCGAGAGAGCTACGGACTACTGACTACGGACTACGGACTAACAAAGGACCATTTCCGCTTCTTCACGGACCGAAGCATCGGGGTCGGATTTCAGCGCGCGTTCGGCGATCGACCTGGCCCTTCTTGCGTCGAGTTGCCAAAGAGCCCACAGAGAGTGGCTGCGAATGAGCGGCTCCCGGTCATTCTCAGCCCGCTCGATCAAAGAGGGCACGGCCGCAGTTGCGCCGACATTGGCGGCTACGACGGCGGCATTGCGAAGCAGGCCCCGACGCTTGGGACGCGTGAGAGGCGTGCCGCGGAATCGCGCGCGAAACTCATTGTCGCTTGCAATCGACAGCACCTCGACGAGGTCCAGCCGCGGACCGGCGCCCGCCTCTGGATGGAACTCGGGCCAGCGGGTGTCCGACGCGAAGCGATTGAATGGGCATACGTCCTGACAAACGTCGCAGCCGAATATCCAATCGCCAATCGCGGCTCGAAGCTCGGTCGGAATCGCGCCTTTGTTTTCAATGGTCAGATACGAGATGCACTTACGCGAGTCCAGTTGGTACGGCGCGGCAAAGGCGTCGGTCGGACATGCGTCGAGGCAGCGGCGGCAAGTACCGCAACTAACTTTGATCTCGCGATTGTCGGCGGGCAGCTCGAGGTCGAGGAGAATCTCCGACAAAAAGAACCACGAGCCGCTTCGCGGTTGTAGCAAATTCGTGTTTTTGCCGAAGAATCCCAGCCCTGCGCGCGCAGCGACTGCGCGCTCCAGAAGCGGCACCGCATCGACGAAGCATCGCGCGTGAATCGGGCGGCCAGCAATTTGTTCGATCTTGTTCACCAGCGCTTGAAGCCGCGGCTTCACGACATCGTGGTAATCGAGTCCCCACGCATAGCGCGCCACGCGCCCGTAGCGATGTTGATGTTCAAACACGGGCGCCGCTGAAAAGTAATCGACTGCGAGAGTTATCAGTGACCGGGCGTAAGGCGCCAGCGCGCCGGGCTGAGCGTGCAGCTCCGGCCTGCGCGTCATGTAGTCCATGCCCGCCGCGAAGCCTGACTCGCGCCATTCTTGAAAAGCAGAGTCGTCGCGCGTGAGTGGCTCGACCGAAGCGACACCGGCGACTTCGAATCCGATTTGTCGGGCCGCGATTTTGATTTGTTCTACTAGCTCGCTCACAAGAGGCAGGCTATCCATTGGCAGAGTGCGGTGTCAATCAATCGCCCACAATCGCCCATGTTCAGTAGCCATGATCGGCTCCGCAAAGCTTGACGATTCGGAGTGAAGATTGGGGAGACTAATGTGTCTCGATTTTTGTTCTGCGGTGTCTCTTATGCTTACACGCGCTGTTTGAAGGCGAAGATATTGCAACAGAAACGAGCAATCCTATCTGGCACTTACTTTGCCTTTGCTTTCATGTGTACCTACATGTGTACCAATCGGGAGACAGATGTTCCCGATATTCAGAGAACCCGAAGTAACAATGGATGAGAGGACAGAAATGAACCGCATCAACTTCAAAGCGATTGCTCTTATCACAATGCTGAGCGCACTAGCGCTCAGCATCAATGTTCTTGCCGGCGCGCAAGACAAGTCGATGAAAAGCGCCGAATCGAAGCAGCCAGGCACAACGGCGACCCTGACTGCCAGGCTTGTGGATCCGGAAAAGAAAGCTAAGGAGAAGACCGCGACAGTGGAGGTAACTGTGAAGGGCGTCGCACTGATCGATCCGGCTGCGGTCAAGGAGCGGCCTCGAAAGGGCCAGGGTCATCTTCACTATCGGGTTGATGACGGGCCAGTCATCGCGACGACGGCCCCAAAGCTTAGTTTCCATGAGCTCTCGACGGGGCAGCATAAAATTCTGGTTGTGCTTGCCGCCAACGATCATAGCCCACTCGGTCCTCAGCAGACTCTCAACGTAACGATTCCGTAAGCTTGGTTAGGAGGATTGTTGTTATGGAACCTGTAACTGGAATTTTCAAGACGCGAACCGACGCAAAGCGGGCGATGACCGAACTCGAAGCGGCAGGCATCTCGCCTGAGGATACTAGCCTGTTATCGCCGAACTCGCCTGAGGGGCAGCTAGCCAGAGTGCCGGTCACCGACGCGGAACAGCCTGGCACGGGCAAGGTGATGGGCGGTGTAGTCGGCGGAGCCGTGGGCGCCGCCGGCGGTTTGGGCTTAGGCGCGGCTGCGGCGAGCATCTTCATCCCTGCGGTCGGACCCGTGTTGGCGATCGGGCTCGTGGGGGCGGCCCTCTTCGGAACGGGCGGTGCGATTGGCGGCGCGATAGCGGGCGAAGCGCTCGAGCAGGGGATGGATGAGGGCTTGCCGGTTGATGAAATGTTTATCTACGAGAATGCGTTGCGCCAGGGGCGGTCTGTCGTCATCGTCCTCGCCAAAGAGAGTCTCCGAGCAGACATCGCCAGAGAGGTTATGCGGCAGATGGGAGCGGAAAGCATAGATTCAGCGCGCGAGAATTGGTGGGTTGGACTTCGCGACGCGGAGAAAGAAAGCTACAAGGAGCCCAAAAGCGATTTCGATTCGGTTGAGCGCAACTATCGAAGCGGGTTTGAGGCTGCCCTTAAGCCGCGCACGCGGGGCAAGTCTTATGAGGATGGGGCTAGTTACCTCTCGGCAACTTACCCCGAGACTTATTCCGATGACTCCTTCCGCCGCGGGTATGAGCGCGGACAGAGTCACTATCAAGCCTTGAGTACAAAAAACAAAGGCTCCGACTAGTCTCATCTAGCCGGAGCCGATATTCATTTTTCCGAAGGAAGCGCCAGGACGCTAGAGTCTCGGCTGACGCTCAGTCGCCTCAGCGTTCCGCTTCCGGATTACCATCGGCGATTGCCGCCGAATTGGCGGTAACCCTGCTCGTACCCTCGACGGAATCCCTCGCGATACGCTGCGTTGCCGGATCTATAATGGCTGGAGTTATTCGGATTGGCCGACCTGCGATCGCGAAGATCCTCCTGTCCTCGGTCCAATCCGTCACGAAAGCCCTTCTGCACTTCGCTGTTGTTGGAGCCTCCGCCGTAACCACCGTAGTTCCCGTAGCCGCCGCCATTATTACCGTAGCCGCCGTAGTTCCCGTAGCCGCCGCCATTGTTACCATAGCCGCCGTAGTTCCCGTAGCCGCCGCCATTATTACCGTAGCCGCCGTTCGGGTAGGTCCTGGGATACACGGAGCGACTTCTCGCTCGCTCTCGCTGCCACGCCAACTGACGAGCGCGTTCAATCGCGCGGGCGCGCTCAATCTGCTGCCGGCGAGCCCAATCGCCGCGGTCCCGGTTCCGATCTCGTTGATCACTCCGATCCCAACGACGATTGCGATCTTGAGCCTGCGCCGTGGTCCCTGTAGCGATCCCAATGCTGAACAGGAAAACGAACGCCAGGGCCGCTCCAGTCGTCACTCTTTTTACTCGACTTAACTTCATACTCAAGTCCCCCTCATTTCGTTCACTTAGGAGTTCTCCCCACCTTGTCCGATACTCCGCTTACTAGGATTACAATTCCCGGCCCAAAGGTGGCCCGAGGGACCCAAAGAAGTTGCTGGGGTCGTCTCATAGTACTAATTGCCCGCGGAGAAGGCTGAAGGAAGGAAAGGCGGAGCGGCCTAGTTAGTAGACATTTGTTTCAAGGTTTTCTCAACCACGGGATTTCACGATTTACTAGCTCATAACGGAGAATGAACGGTAGTACGCGGATAACTATGAGTCAGGTTGAGCCATTTGTTAGGGCGCGACTGAAGGCGCGGTGAGCAAGACGACATCCCAAGCCCATCGTCCCACATGGGCTCCGCGTAAATCATAGACTTTGCCTCGATACTGGAAGCGATTTCCGTAGCGGTCGGTACGTTTCGACTCTTTGTAGTCGAGATCAATTCCGCTCACTCCCAGCGACCGCAATGAGTGCAACTCGCTGGACTCTGAGATACCGTTGTGATTCACATCTTGCCAGAGGACGAGCGAAGAGTAGATGGTGTCTCTCTTGTCGATCCTCCCATCGTTGTTTCCGCCGCTGGCTTGTTTGTCAAATACAGCGAGGGCGAGAAATCCATTGAACGGTTCTGTAGATCGCGGCTGTGGCGTAAAGTTGCCAAACAACTCTCTCCCACTATCGATGCGGCCGTTGCCGTTACGGTCCAGCGCCAACCAGGCGTCATCACCCGGCGCAGTCCAAGAGAGTCGCTCGCGAGTACCGTCACCACCCATATCGAAGAAAACGCCTCCGGCCGCATCAGTTAAATTGAATCCATTCCCATTGAGGTCGATCACTATGGGGGTGGGGTAGCAACAGCACTCTTCATAGTCCCAAGACGTTCCTGGCGGACAACCGGTCGACCCCCACCGGCAAGGGTCAAAATTGTACAAACATGCCCCTGATTCCGCGGGCCAGTAAGGACTGCAAGCAGATGGACACCAACAGTCGGAATCACTCCAGTCCGTCGACCCGTCACAATCGTTATCCTTATTATCAGTGCAATTCTCGTAGGCCCCGGGATGTATGTTGTAATCGTCATCCCTACAATCATTACCCCCACAGTTTACGTCGAGGAATCCATCATTATCAAAATCACACTCAGGGCAACTCTCATCAATTGTGTCTTGTATTGTGCAACTCGCGCCTCCAAGACGGGTGCACATGACGTCACCTTCATGCGGCTTGACCGTCCCATGTGCAAAAAGATTCCAAACTCTGTGCGGGTAGTCTCCATAAGGGCCGTTCGGCTCACATTGACAGAGCGTTTCCTCAATGGTGCGTGTGTAACAACCGACACGCGATGGTGAGCCCCGCCCATAAGAGTAGGCAAGCTTGTTCGCCGAGCTGAGGCCCAGGGCGGTCAGTACTGCTAGGCACATGAGTGTTTTCTTCATAGGCCTCCTTTGATCACACTTCGTGCGTCTAGTTCACCAGGAACAAGCGGCACGTTGACGGACGAAGTTAGGTTTCAGCGATCTCTAATGTCGGACTACTCGATGGGAATCCATCTGCGAGGATTGTTGGGATCTCGGCGCATTTCTTGACCGCTCCCCCATGCTGTGTCGTCGTCAAAGACAATTAGCTCTAGGCTGATCCGCACGTGATTGACATTTCCGAGCGGGATTCTTTCTTCCAGGTGTCGCTTAAGCTCGGTGTAAAGCTCGTCGGAGACTCCGAAAGCCGCCGTCTCATTCTGCTTGAGTGGTTCCACTCCCTGCACGTTGCCGGGGTCATTGAGACCGACGCCATAATGCATGGGGCAAATCAACAAACGGCCTCCATTGGACTCGGTGTCGGGAAATATGAGAAACAGGTCTATCTTGAGGATTCGCTTTTTCGAAAGGTTCTTGACCTTGAAAGAAAGGCCTTTTAGCCATTCCGTATCGGCGTTAATTCCGCGACTGAGGTTGGCGGCCTTGCCATTGATCTGGAGGTCTACTAGTTCTACCGGCTGGTTCTGATATGTTATCCCTTGATCGACAACTTTTCTCTTCTGTCCGACAACTTCAGCTTGCTGTCCTGGAGTGACGATTGTCTCGACGCCTCTACGACCGCTGGCTGACCATGCGGTTACCGTCAATAGTACCACGCTCGCAAGAACGACGACATGAAGTCGGGAATTGAAACTTCTCATTGGCGCTCGCTGATTCATAAGTATCTCCAGTGGAATCAGGAACCTCTCGATTCTGCGACCCAGTATCTTCCAAGCGTAGGTTGAATGCAAGGAAAAACAAGTGGCCGATCTTACTATACGTGGCGAATCGTCCTACTTCTGTTTCTCTATTAGCATTGCTCCAAATTAGAGCGAGGTTTAGACCGAGATACCGTTGGCTCTATAGCGGGAGGGTGTTGTGCCGTATGCCTTCTTGAATTCTCGGACGAAATGACTGCGGTCTTGCAGTCCGACGCTTGCTCGCACCTCCTTTACGCTTAGAGAGGTGCTTTCCAAGAGGTTGCGGGCCTTTTCCATTCTGCGAACCTGGAGGTATCGCCACGGCGCAATCCCGGTCTGAGTCCTGAACAGGTGGCACATTCGGGAGCGAGAGAGGCGAACCGAGCCGGCGATGGCATCGAGAGTTAGTTGTTGGTCAAGATTAGATTCTATGTACTCCACCATCTTTTGAACTTTCCAAAGCATCGATTGCCTCCGCGCACGTTTTGGCAACCTAACTTAGCGCGTTGATTCACCGCTGGGAAGTTTGTCTATGTAGTCCCAGTTGAGGTAGTAACTGCTCCGATTGTACTCCATCAGCCTGAAGAAGCAAGAGCGCTTTGGTGGTTCGCGATTAGCAGTCTGTTTGAAGCGAAACGCTAAAAGAGTTTGGTCACGTAGAGAGACAGGCTTTTCAGAGGTCTACCCAGTTGAGCTTCAGAATGAAGTATCTTGCGGAAAGCTGAAAAGCTTGATTTGTACCTTCAGAAATGCAGTTCAGCTTGGCTAACAATCGTTGCCGATGGCAACGGCACAGATCATCAATCGCTGATGTTAGAGAGGCTTTCAGGCTGGTTACTTAATCAATCCTTCATACTTCGCAAGCGTCGCCGGTAGCGGATCGACGCCCAGCTCGCCGCGTAGCATCTTTCGCAAGCCGTCGAACTGCTCGATCGCCGCCGCCCGATTCCCCGATTGCACGTGCGCTTCCATTACGCTGCAATGCACGTCTTCCTGATACGGGTCGCGCGCCAGGAACATCTGCCCGTAGCGAATCACAAGTTCGTGATCGTTGCGCTCACCGTGATAAGCGATCAGCTCCTTGAGCGCCTCGAGATAAAGATCGCGATAGTAGCTCTGAAGCTCCTCGATCCAGTTGTAATAAAACTCTTCCAGAAAATCGCCGCGGTACAGCTTGGTTGCCTGCGTCAGAAGCTCGGCCGCCCCGTCCGCCGCGCCGCTTCGCCGAGCCTCGCGCGCATCGGCGAGCAGCCGCTCGAATTCTTCCGTGCCCAGCCTGTACCGGTATTGCGCGTTCAGCGAGTACGCTCCCTCGCGATAGAGCACGAAGTCCTTCTTAACCACCTGTCCGCTGTTCAGCGCTTTTCTGAGGTGCGAGATCGTCGGGTGAAAGTTCTTGGCGACCGCGTCTTCACCGGCGTCCGACCAGAACAGCTCTACCAGCGATTCCTTTGGCGCGCGATGATTGCGGCGGGAGCACAGATAGCAGAGGATGTGCAGCGCCTTCGAAAGACGCCACGCTTCTTTTTCCATGCCTGATGGATCGCGAAAAACCATCGGGAGATTGTTAAAGATGGTCCCGCCGAAAATGCCCGCGGCTCGAAGCGCGTCGAAGTCGGCAGGAGCCGGCATGCGATGAAAGACTACGAAGACGTTGACCGCGCTCGAGTCGGGAAGCGTGTTGAGCAGCCAGGCCAGCTCAGGATCGAAGCTGCGAATGCCGGTCGAATCGGCTCCGGTGAGGACGACCCCCTCTTCCCCTGTGTAAGTGAGGGCGTCGGCGCCGGTCAGCACCACACCGTCGGCGCCAGTCAGCACGACTCCATCCGCGCCGGTGAGCACCACGCCGTCGGCGCCGGTCAGCACTACGCCATCCGCGCCGGTCAACACTACCCCTTGCCCCGGGGTAAAGGAGATACCCGCGAATGCGCTGATCGAGGATTGTAGAATTAGGAGTACGGAAAAGAGAATTACGAGGGCTGGGGAGTCCGCTTTTCTCATCTGTCCTGCCTTCTCACTTGTCCACATTCACAGGATTTTTGTTCTTAAACCCGTCCTTGTTGGACTTGGTCATTATTAATGGCTGGCCTTGAAAAAACCTTGAAGGATTCTTGAGGCAGACCGTTTGACCCCTAACCCCGAGACTACGTGCTTTAACGGCAACGATATACGGCTCATTAGGAGGCCTATGCTAGACTGGCTGCAGGCTATGCATACGAAACATCGAGCATATCTTTCTGGCACTACAGTAGTGGTAATCCGCACGCCAGGGGAGATGGTCATAGGGGCAGACAGCATAGTGGTGGCAAAGACAGAGTTTGGTTCATATGGCGAAACAATGTGCAAGATCATACCCGTCGGCAATCTTGTATTTTTTGCTGCGGCCGGATTGATCGGAGATAGCGATGGAGTCTTCAATGCGTATCAAATAGCCTTGGAGTGCGGCAACGTAAGCCGTAGAACCCTAGATACAGTCAACTCCTTTGAAAGCGCGGTGAAGCCTCCCCTCATAGCCGCATTAGAAGACATACGACAGAAAGCAATTGGTCCCGTAATAAACAACACGCGTGCCCTCGAAACGGTTTTTATCAGCTTGGAGAACGACGTTCTTTCATATCACCTTAGCAACTTTATCCTAACGCTCGATGAAGCAAACCTTATTTCGTTAGACCTCAAACGAGTTAATTGCCCTCCCGATTGCAAGGATGGCGTTGGCTTAAGCACCCTTGGGCTAACGACGCACATAGCAGAGTACTTTCCCCGTAACCACAGCAGGGCTGATCTTCCAACCGTTGACAAAGCTGAATTAGTTCGTCAGCTCATTCAACTTGAAATTGATAATGCAGCCGATGGAGAGGTGGGAGGAACAATAGTCATTCTACGCCTAACCCAAGGCGGCGCTCAGTGGATTCGAAATGAAGGGGTTTCTCCAGACCTGATTGCGAAAGGTAAGCGACACAAAACAGCCAAAACGAGAGTTAGGCCCCGTCGAAGATAGGCGGCACTTTCATGTTCTGCTTACGATTTGTTGCGTTGGTAGAGAGATTATTTTGCGCGTGAAGTCGAAAAACGGGGGAGCGACAGTTTCGCGACAGGCATGCAAGTTTGCTCGATCAAATGCCTCCCGAAGCGGGTGGTTTCCTACACTTGAGGTGGTCGGGTGGAATCCTTTCACCTCCGAAAGCCGCGATGGCATATTGAGGTCATCCCAAAGCGGTCCATGAAATCTGACGATCCAATGACCCATATATCGTAAAGCTATGACCACCATGCAGAACGATCCCAATCCGAAGCCAAAGTCAGGTGGCCGGACGAAGTTGGTAGTCATCACCGTTGGGCTACTGGCGCTGGTTGGCCCCCTTGTTTTGTTAGTATGGCTTAACTCGGATTACTCGGACGGGACCGATCCGACGGTTATTAATCCCACGAGGCCGCCGGTTAGTTCCCCGCAGACCGGGCGATCAGCGGCCTCGATTAGTGTGGGGGATACCAAGAGGATTCGAGTGGGTAATCCTGCTAGCCGCCGGGATATGCCCGTGTTCATCACGAAGGAGGCGCTCATAAGATTCTTGCGGGCGCTTGACCAGAACGATAGCGCAGGCATGATGGCTACTTTGCCCGAGACCTTCCGAGTAGACGACTATACGCCCGTTAGGGTCGTTGATAGCGATTCGATTGGAAATGGTCTCTACAACATATCTATTCTTTTAGGTCCACAAAAGGGCCGCACCGGATGGGTCCTGGATATAGACCTCAGGGACTGAATCCGCCGTCAAGGTACCAACGTCCGCTCTAGAGAATTGGGAAAGGTACTTGCCTAAAGACCGCTGACGACCAACTCAACATTCGGACAGGACTCCGCAGCGCCTCGGCCAGCGACCCTCGGAAACGCCTCTCACTGTTCGATAAAAGGCCGGTCGCGTCGTAACCAGGGCGGCGTGTTGGCAACTACTCCAGCACAGACTCCTCGGGCGTCTTATCCGGGCGCACTCTTATGAACACCGGCTCACGGAGGTTACCGGTGCTCACTCGCGAAGCATACTGCACTTCGCATACAAGCTGAGGCTCGAGCCAAACAGTAACTGCGTCGTCGATGGGTTTCTGTTTGATCGGGCGCTCTCCGCGTTTAACCTTCTGAAGCAAGGCAAGTATCGCTTTCGATGTGCGCTCGTTGAAGCCCGTGCCGACTTTACCCACATACACGAGCTGCTTGCCTCGATAAATTCCCAACTGTAACGCGCCGAATGTAGATTCGCGCTCGCCTTTGCCCTTGGTGTAGCCGATGATCACGCAGTCCGCCGTGCTCCGAGTCTTGATCTTGAACCAGTGCGAAGTCCGCTTGCCGGGGAGGTAGATGCTGTTACGCTCCTTTGCCATGATTCCTTCGAGCCCGTGGGCGGCTGCCGCTTTGAACAACGCGGGACCGTCATCGATCGTCTCGCTCGGCCGATAAGCAGGGTTCGGCAGCTTGATGGAATCAACCATCCAGGCGCGGCGGCGCACCAACGGTTCGTTGACGATCGGCCGGCCATCGACATAAAGGCAGTCGAATACGTAGCACACTGCCGGATGCTTTGCGCGAGCCCGAGCGACCGAAGCTTCGTTGCGATGCTGCAAGCGGTGCAGCACGTCTTCGAAGACTGGCTGACCCTGGGCGTTAAGGCAGACGATCTCGACGTCGAACAAACCACACGCCGCGCGAAACGCCTGCTCCGGAATGAGCAGTTCCGGGAAAAGGTTGGTTATGTCACGTTGGGCGCGGCTGCGAATGGTGATCTTGCCTTCATCGAGCGAGACCATCGCGCGAATGCCGTCCCACTTCACCTCGAAGAGAAAGTCCGGCGAGTCGAACGGCTCGTTGCGGCTTTGCGCGAGCATCGGCTCGATAGGGGCGCGCAGCCAGTCGATCTGCGGCGGGACAAGGCGCTCGCACAGCCAGTCCTTCTCCTTGGTGTGGATCATCCGATACTCGTCGTTCCATTCACGGCTCTGGAAGCGAAAGTAAAAACCGTCCTTCTTCTCCTTTGTGATTTCGTATCTGCCCCGGGCGAAGATCCACATGTCGCCGCCGCCGTATTCGCCCTTTGGAATCGTGCCTTCGAAGTCGAGATACTTAAGCGGATGGTCTTCGGTTTGAACTGCCATGCGTTTGATGCCCGGGCGCGGAGGAAGCCCCTTGGGAACGGCCCAACATTTCAGCGTGCCTTCGCGTTCAAGACGCACGTCGTAGTGTAGCCGGGTGGCATGGTGGCGATGAACGACGAACGCGTTGCCGTCGCCGGCGAACACCTCCGGTCCGGGTTCCGGGGTTTTGTCGAAGGCTCGCTTGCGTGCATAGTCGGAGAGCGCGTCATTGTTCTTCGAAGCTTTTGCCTTTGGCGACTGCTTGCTCGACTTTGGTTGCTGGGTGTGAAGCTTGGCTGCGTAGGCGCCGATCGTTTCCCAGGGATCGCCTTCGTCGAGCAGAAGATCAGCCGCGTTGCGCAAGTTGAACTCCGCCGGGTCCTCGACCGACTCGAGCCGTTCCCAGGTGAGCGGCATCGACACCGGCGCGTGCTCGCGCCCTCGAACGCTGTAAGGAGACACGATCGTCTGGTAAGTGCTGTTGCGGTAGATGTCGATCAGCACTTTTCCTTTTCGCTGATCCTTCTTGATCAGAAGCGTAGTCGTCGCACTGTGCTTTTCGATGAACGACCTGGCAACTAACGTAGCCGCTTCCCGCGCTACGTCGAACGGCCATTTTGGTTCGATGGGCGCGACGATGTGTACGCCTTTGCCGCCGGTTGTTTTGACGAAGGTGTGATAGCCAAACTTCTCGATGTGCTCCTTCAAGTCAAAGGCCAGCTCGACGATTTTGGTGAACGGATATTTCTCGGGCGGATCGAGGTCCCACACGATGTAGTCGGGTTTGTCATGGTGAGGAGCGCGGCAATGCATCTGATGAAGCTCGATGCATGCCAGATTCGCCAGCCACACCAGAGATGCTTCTTCGGTGGCCAGCACGTAGTCGACCTTATCTTCTTTGTCGCCGAGCACGACGTGTTCGAGCCACGCCGGCGCCCACTCGGGGCGATTCTTTTGAAAGAAGGTTTGATGGTCGATGCCGTCGGGCCAGCGCACCAGCGTAAGCGGCCGGCCTTTTATATGACGCAGGATGGTCGGCGCGATCTTGAGGTAGTATTCGATCAGCTCTGCTTTGACTATTTCGTCCGAGGGGAAGAGGACCTTGTTCAGGTTGGAGAGCTCGATCTTGCGTTTGCCGACAGTGACTGTGGTGCTGGTTCGGGGCATGGGTTTGCGTCTTCTTAATCACACCTCACGCGCTTCATCAGAAACTGGATAAGCTTCGGCTTCCCCTTTTCCATGCCCTCAATGGCGGCAAGCAGCGAGCCATCTACCTGTTTCTGATAAACGATCCGCTGAGGAAAGTCGTGTTCGACGTTTTCGAAGACCGCCTGCTTGTCGTTTACCTTAACGAGCTTGAACGGTACCGGCTTCCCCCCATTCGGTTGAGCTATGTAGAAAACCCCGTCGCTCTGTGCGCGAATTTGCAAGAACTCGTAGAACTCTGTCTTACCTTCTTTGACGGTTCTGCCGATACCGAGCATCGACTGTCCGGCAAGCTTGGTCCATTGTTCTTCCGTTTGATCTTTGTCGCCGCCCCTCCAACAGCCGGTTATCCACGTTAGCTTCTCCATCTCCGGACTGTTCTCCTGCGCCCATACGCCGGCGCATATCAGGATGACGCACGAGACGGCGAGCAAATACTTTTTCACGTTGTTACTCCTTCACCCTCCGCTCAGCGCCAGCAGTATCGATACCTCGTCATCGGCTCGCAGCCGGCCGGTGAGATCATGCGCCTGGTCGTGATTGACGAAGATCTTTATGTGCGGGCGAATCGAGTCCTGTTCGTCGATGATGCGAAAGCGAAATCCGGGATAGCGCTTGTCGAGTTCTCGAAAAAGTTCGTCAAGAGATGCACCGCTCGCTTCTACTTCGTCCTTCTGGCCGGTGTAGGACCTCAGCGCTGATGGAACGTAGACCTTCACTTCAATTGCTCCGCCACCTCGACCGCATAGACGTGCGGAAGATGTCTCGCCAGGCACTCCCAGTGTTTGCCCTCGTTGGTGCTGCCCCACACTTCGCCGTTGGTTGTGCCGAAATAGATACCGACCGGCTTGTGCGAGTCCGCGGTCATCGACTGCCGTTGGACCGTCAGCCACGCGTGCTTCCCGGGCAACCCTTTGTCCAGCCTCTTCCACTTCTTTCCGGCGGTGTGCGTCACGTAGACCGCCGGCTTTCCATCAGGACTCGTGCGTGGCCATACGGCCGTTCCGTCCATCGGAAATACCCACACCGTGTCCGGGTCGCGCGGATGCAGCACCATTGGAAAGCCGATGTCACCAACCTCCTTTGGCATGTTGTCGCCGATGCGCACCCAGACTGCTTCGTCTCGCTCCATTCGATATATGCCGCAATGGTTCTGTTGATACAGCCGGTCCGGCATCAGCGGATGTAGTCTCACGCAATGAGGATCGTGTCCGTACTCGGGATCAGGGATTGGCAGGAAGTCAGCGACACAACCTTTGTTCAGCGGCTTCCAATCGGCGCCGCGATCCGTGCTTTCAAAAACACCGCCCATGGACATCCCGAGATACATATGATTCGGGTCGCGCGGGTCAATCAATATCGAATGCATCTTCGGGCCGTCGGGTGTTCCGTCGCCCATGCCTCCTACCCACTCGTCGCGCATCGGATGGTCGTTGAAACCCGAGATGCCTTCCCATGTTGCGCCGCCGTCTTCCGAGCGGAACAAACCCTGAGGCGATGAGCCCGCCCACCAGACTCCAGGCTCGCTCGCGTGGCCGGGCGTGAGCCAGAAGACGTGATCGACGACCCGGCCCTTCTCGCCCTCGGGCGCTTTGGGAAAGGCGGGAGGCGTTTGAGCTTCCGTCCAGGACGCGCCGAAGTCGTTTGATCGAAACACAGTCGGCCCGAGGTGTCCCGTGCGGCAACCCATCAGGATTGTCTGGCGCTCTCGCGGGTCCTGGACCATGTGATGAATCATCTGGCCAAGGAAGATAGGCTCGGAGAGCTTCCACCTCTTGCGATTCTTCCCGCCGCGAAGGATGAAGGCTCCCTTGCGGGTTCCGATGAGTAACGCAAGCGGGCCTTTATCTGGTTTGTGATTGGTTTGTGCAGCCGAAGGGTTCTCGTTTGAACTATCAGGTTTCGCCATAAGGGGGCTCCCGTCACGATTCTTCTTCTTAGTCGTATCAAAGACGTTCCGCAGCAGGCAAGCTGAAGCGTGAACGCCAACCTCTTTCGCGTTGCATTATACATTCTGAACAGCGGGTTTGCATCGTCAGTCAACAAGCACGTTTTGGATCAAGCATCCGCCCATCCGCCAACCTGACTGAATGGATCGAACAATCGAAGGGCTGAACGAAATTATCGGCGGTTAACGCTACTTCGTCTTGGGATTGCCGTCCGCTGACGCAGCCTTATTCTCCTCCGCTCGAATCAGATCCAGCTTCCCAGCCCTTCATAATGTGATGGTAAGTCGTGATATGATCAACTATCTTACCGTTTGAAGTGGAGCAAAAGATGAGCACAACCAAAGTGGCCATCACAATTGATGAAGCATTGCTAGCAAAGCTGGATCGCTTGGTCGACAAGAACGTGTTTCCGAATCGAAGCAAAGCTATTCAAGAAGCAGTTCAAGACAAACTGGCGAGGATGCACCGGGGCCGCCTCGCGCGAGAGTGCGCCAAGCTCGATCCGCGCGCCGAGCAAGCGCTCGCGGAAGAGGGCATTGACGCGGAGCTGAATGAATGGCCCGAATTCTAAGAGGCGATATAGTTTGGGCGGACCTCAGTCCCACGAGAGGAAAGGAACAAGCCGGTGCGCGTCCAGTCCTCATCTTGAGCCAAGACATATTCAATCAACGCTCGGGCACGGTCATCGCGATGGCACTCACCAGTAAGCCACAGCGCGCCGGATTCCCGTTGACGTTTGAGCTTGGCGGCAAGGGCCTTCCGAAGAAGGCATGGGTTGTTGATCCGTCCAGATTCGCACGCTTTCAGTCGAACGCCCCGGCAAGCGAATAGGGAAAGTCAATCCTGACGAATTAGCTCAAGTCATCGCGGGTCTGAACGAAATCATCGGCGGCTAACACTACTTCATCTTGGGATTGCTGTCCGCTGACGTAGCCTTATTCTCCTCCGCCCGAATCAGATCCAGCTTCCGACCCGCAAGCACCTTGTTCAACTGCGCCAGATCACTCTTGAGGGTTGCGTTCAACTTCGCGTGCAAAGCGTCCAACTGCGCGGACAACTCTTTGAACACCACGTATGACTGAGCGGTCGGCCGTCCGTCACCGGTCTCGATGCTTCGCCGCAACGCTGCGATCTGATTGTTGAGCTTGATCGGAAAGTTCAACGGGTCCTGATTGCTTTGATTCCGTACTTGATACACCTCTTCTTCAACCGCGCTGAGCTTCTTCGCCAGCACCTCGCCAGCGTCTGACACTGTCTGATCTTTTGCCTTTTCCGCGCGATCCTTGATTTGCTTTTTGATCTCGCGGATCAGAATGACCATCTCATTCGCTTCGCTTGTTTTGTCGCGCACCTTGATCGCGAGACTGAATTGCTCGGCGAGATCGGCGTCGGTCACGTTGTTAAGACGAGGGTCCCTTTTGATCGCAAACGTTTGAGTCTGAGTCTGACCGTTAGCCGTCAAGCGGACCTGATAAGCCCCCGGAGGCGCTAGCGGTCCCGCCTCAGCGCGAGCGCTCCACAAGATCATTCCTTCAAACACCGTCGCGCCCGGATAGCGCATGTCCCACGTGAAGCGATTCGTTCCGGCTTTTCGCCCGGGCGCGCGAGGCGCGGGCGGACCCCCAAACTCGGCTTCTTCTGCACCTGCTGCGGGTCGTCGCTTGTCTTCGTCGGCCGAGCCCGTGTAACTGCGAATCACCGCCCCCTTACCGTCGAGAATCTCGAGGGTGACTTTGTCGGCAGGCTGGTTTAGATAGTAATCGATCGCTGCCTGATTTACCGATCTGATCTGAATGCGCGGTTGGAAGAGATGAACGGCGGCGCTTGCGAGCTCCGGGGTTAGCTGTCTCAGCACGCCGATGTCGTCGAGAACGTAAAACGATCTGCCGTGAGTCGCGATCACCAGATCGTTCTCTTCAACAACCAGATCGGGCACTTGCGTGTCAGGCAAGTTCAAAGACAGCGATTGCCAGTTCGCTCCGTCATCGAACGAAACATAGATGCCGTGTTCGGCGCCGGCATACAGCAACCCCGGCCGCTTCGGGTCTTCTCGCACTGCGTGAACGTAGTCGTCTGGACGGATGCCGTTGACGATCTTTTTCCACGTCTTGCCGTAGTCATCGGTCTTGAAGATATACGGCGCGCGGTCATCCAACTGATATCGCTTCGCGGCGAGATAAGCCGTTCCCGGTTTGTGAGGCGACGCTTCGATCAAGCTGATGCGGCTGAACTCCGGGAGATCCGGCGGCGTTATCTTGTCCCACTTCTTGCCCCCGTCCCGCGTGATGTAAGCCAGCCCATCATCCGAGCCGGTCCATATCGTGTTGGCCTCCAGACGCGACGGAGCGAGGGTGAAAATTGTGCCGTAGATCTCCGGCCCATTCTGATCTTTGGTGATCGGCCCGCCCGAATCGCCGAGCGTTTTCGGATCAGCGCGAGTGAGATCCGGGCTGATCCGCTCCCAGCTCTGGCCGTCGTTGGTGGTCTTCCACAGATGCTGCGACGAGGTGTAGAGCACGTTCGAATCGTGCGGCGAGAAGACTATCGGGAACGTCCACTGCCAACGCTCCTTCAGCGCGCTTGCGGGCATGCCGGAGAAGAAAAGCGGATAGACCTGGATGTCGCGGGTGTGTCCGGTCGATCGATCGAACCGGGTCAGCAGAGCGCCCTGACTTCCCGCATAAAACAAATTCGGGTTCTTCGGATGGGGCGCGATGTAGCCGCTCTCGCCCCCGCCAACTGCGTACATCACGCTTGGCGTCCTGCCGCGTCCGCCGGCTTCGCTGGATACACAGACCGTCGAGTTATCCTGCTGCGCGCCACAGACGTGATAAGGGAAATCCCTGGTGGTCGCGACGCGATAGAGCTGCGCCGTGGGATAGTTCTGCCCGGTCCAGGTCTCGCCGCCGTTGATCGACACGTTACCGCCCCCATCGTTGCTGTTGATCATGCGCTGGGGGTCGTTGGACGCGATCCACAAGTCGTGATTGTCTCCGTGCGGCACGCGAATCGTTTTGTAGGTCTTGCCTCCGTCAGTCGATTTGTAGAAGCCGGTGTTGAGCACGTAGACCGTGTCGCGCACTTTTGGATCGGCGTACAGCCGTGAGTAGTAGAACGCGCGTTGCCGCAAGCGGCGGTCTTCGCTGATTTTCTTCCAGGTCGCGGCCGAGTCGTCGGATACAAAGACGCCGCCGTCTTCTGCCTCGACAATCGCGTAGACGCGCTTACCGTCGGCTCCCGAAACGCTGACGCCGATCTTGCCGACGACGCCTTGGGGCAGACCGGTGTTGCGGGTGATCTCGGCCCAGGTATCGCCGCCGTCGGTTGATTTGAATAGACCGCTTTCAGGTCCGCCGCTCGACAGACTCCACGGCGTGCGATAGGCGTCCCAGATGGCGGCGAACATCACCTGCGGATCTTGCGGATCGAAGCAAAGGTCAACAGCGCCCGAATGATTGCTGCGGAACAAGACCTTCTGCCAGGTCTTGCCTCCGTCCTTCGAGCGAAACACGCCTCGCTGTTCGTTGGGTCCATACGGATGACCCAGCGCACAGGCATAGACAAGATCGGCGTTGGCGGGATGAACTCGAATGCGGGAGATAGCGTGGGTGTCCGCGAGTCCAACGTGGGTCCACGTCTTGCCCGCGTCGACTGATTTGTAGACGCCATCACCCTGCATGATGTTGCCGCGCAGTTGGACCTCACCCATGCCGATATAGACCACATCAGGATTGGATTCGCTTACCGCGACCGCGCCAATCGATGAGCTTTTTATCTGCCCGTCGGTGACCGGCTTCCAGGTGACGCCACCATCGCCGGTCTTCCACAAGCCGCCGCCGACCGCGCCGAAGTAGTATTCGAAGGGCCGGCTGGTGCTTCCAGCGCAGGCGATCGAACGGCCGCCGCGAACAGGACCGATGCTCCGCCACCGCAGCGCGTTGAACAGCGAAGAATCGTAGTTCTTCTTCGCTGCATCAGCGGCGGATGATTGGGCGCGAACGTCGCCCGGCAATATCGCTGCGATTGCTACGGCCAACCTCACTCCAAAAAGCGCGCGCTTCACGATGCGTTGCATTCTGAATCCCTCCAGTTATGATTCGAGCCCGCGTAGCGGGCTGTTCGCGGGCTGAACGATAACGCTGTTCCCATGCGCATGCAACCTCACTGCATGCGACATCGCGCGAGATGGCAGCGCGTGGTTCGAAGAGCTTTACTCGACCCTGATCAACCTAGCAACGACGCGCCTTTTTGATATAATCCAGCCCCTATCAAACGACCTCACGAAAGGACAACATGGCTGACGAAGTTATTCTCACCGAGGTATCAGACAAAGTTGGCAGGCTGACTTTCAACCGGCCCGACAAGCTCAACGCGCTGAGCATGGACTTGATCGCCGGGTCCATAGACACTTTGAAGAGTTGGAGCGGCGACGCCGAGATAGGCTGCATTGTAGTCACCGGCGCGGGCCGGGCGTTTTGCGCGGGCGGTGACGTTTCGACAATGGCTCAGGATGACACTGAGACTCTCGAACAAAAGATCGACCGGCTCCGGCAGATGCAAGAGCTTAGCTGGCTGCTGTACAACATGCCCAAGGTCACGATCGCCGCGGTCAACGGCTTCGCGATGGGAGCGGGGCTTGGAGTTTGTCTCGCTTGCGATCTTCGCATCGCGTCGGAGCAGGCGCGATTCGGTACTGCTTATGCGAAGGTCGGATACGGCGGCGATTTCGGAACGACGTGGCTGCTGGCTCAATACGTGGGCGGACCCAAAGCGAAGGAGTTGTTCTTTCTGGGAGACATGATCGATGCCGCAGAAGCTCATAGGCTTGGATTGGTCAATCGAGTTGTGCCCGGCGAGAGCCTGGCCTCTGAGGTAGGCGGCATCGCGTCTCGCATCGCGCGCGGGCCGCTGACAAGTTACCGGTATATGAAAGCGAACGTGAATCTGGCTCCCAGTGTAGATTTCAGGACGCTGCTCGATCGCGAAGCCGAAACTCACATGCGCTGCTCGATGACTGAAGATCACAAGGAAGGCGTTCGAGCGTTTATGGAAAAGCGCGAGCCGAAGTTTACCGGGCGGTGACGATGATATGTCCGATTCGTCCTACGGGTCCTATTCCGGAAGGGAGTTCACATGGACTTTCGCGAGATCATCTATTCAAAAGAGAATCGAGTCGCAACGATAACCTTGAATCGGCCCGCTAAGCTGAACGCTTACTCGGAAGTCATGGTCCACGAGATAATCTCCGCGCTCTGTGATGCCCGCGACGACGACGAAGTGCGAGCGGTCATCATCACCGGCGCGGGACGAGGCTTCTGCTCGGGAGGCGACATAAGCCGCGATTTCCAATACCCCGCGCGCTATCGAGGGCACCGCATGGAAGCGATGCTCGAGATGCGAGAGAACATGCATCGACTGGTGATCCTTCTCCGGCGGTTCGATAAGCCGACCATTGCCGCCGTAAACGGCGCCGCGGTCGCGGGTGGACTCACGCTCGCTCTGTGTTGCGATTTTCGCATTGCCGCTGAGAGCGCGAAGCTTGGCGATACCAGCCTCAAGTTCGCGTTGATTCCGGATGAAGGCGGCGCGTATCTGTTTCCGAAACACCTGGGCTTGCAGAACGCGCTGAAGATGTCGCTCTTCTCTGAAGTCTATCCCGCCAACAAGGCGAGAGAGTTGGGACTGGTGACCGAGGTTGTACCCGACGCGGAATTGTTGCCGGCCGCTCGCCGATGGGCTGAAGCTCTCGCGGATGGTCCGCCCATAGCGATACGCATGGCGAAGCGAATGATGTACAAGCAACAGACCATGGATTTAGAGAACGCCCTTGAAGACGCCGCGCTTTCGGTGATGGTGACCAACTACTGCGAGGACGTGAAGGAAGGGACGGCCGCTTTTCACGAGAAGCGGAAACCGAATTTCAAAGGACGCTAATGTCTTTGCGTCCTTTGCGGCTTTGCGCGAACCTCTTCTCACGCAAAGTCGCAAAGCCGCAAAGAGACTTAACACGAACCCTTAGGGAGGAACGAACGTGTCACTATCTAGAGAGCTGGCAGTGCTGGACGCAACTGCTCAGGCAGAATTGGTCCGCAAGAAGGAAGTGAAGCCCATCGAACTCGTCGATGCGGCCATCGAGCGAATCGAACGCGTCAATCCCACAATCAACGCGGTGGTCACGCCGATGTTTGATGAAGCGCGCGCGGCAGCGAACGGCGAACTGCCGGTCGGGCCGTTCACCGGAGTTCCGTTTCTGCTCAAAGATCTGCTGGCTGCTTACGCGGGTGTGCGAATGACTTCGGGCTCGGCGTTCTTGCGCGACTTCGTTCCCACTCACGACTCCGAGTTGGTCGCTCGCTACAAGCGCGCCGGGTTGGTCGTCGTCGGCAAAACCAACACGCCCGAATACGGAATCATGCCGACGACCGAGCCCGCGTTGTTTGGCCCGAGCCGGAATCCCTGGGACACGACGCGCGCGACCGGCGGCTCGAGCGGAGGCTCGGCTGCTGCCGTGGCGGCGGGCCTTGTTCCGTTCGCTCACGGCAACGACGGCGGCGGATCGATTCGCATTCCTGCGTCGTGCTGCGGGCTTTTTGGTCTGAAACCAACCCGAGCACGCAATCCGCTCGGTCCTGATTTCGGGGATATGTTCAGCGGCCTCGTAGCCGAGCACGCGCTCACGCGATCGGTGCGAGACAGCGCGGCGCTGCTCGACGCGACCGCCGGGCCTGACGTCGGAGATCCTTACTGGGCGCCGCCTCCCGCTCGACCGTTCCTCAAAGAAGCCGGCGCCGATCCCGGCAAGCTGCGCATTGCGTTTACGACCGCCGCGCCAAGTGGAGTAGCAATCCATCCCGACTGCGTCAGCGCGGTCAATGACGCCGCCAGGCTGTGTAGCGATCTCGGCCACGAGGTTGTGGAGGCGTCTCCCAAGCTGGATGGCGAGCTGATGGCTCCGATGTTCATGACTGTGTGGTCGGCCGGCTGCACGTGGACTATCGACGGTGCGGCCCACGCGTTGGGGCGGCAACCCTCGCCGGAACATTTCGAGCCGGGAACGTGGGCGCTTTATCAGATGGGGCTCAAGCAAACCGGCTCAGGATATATGATGGCTCTCAATTGGATCCAGGCAGCGTCGCGCGACGTCGCCCGTTTCATGCTCGACTACGATGTGTGGCTGACGCCGACCCTTGGAGAACCGCCGCTACCGCTTGGCAGCTTCGACTCACCGCCCGAGAACCCGATGGCAGGCATGGCCAGGGCGGTGCAGTTCGTTCCGTTCACTCCTGTATGTAATATGACTGGTCAGCCGGCGATGTCGGTGCCGCTATTCTGGAATGATCAAGGCTTGCCGGTTGGAACTCACTTCGCCGGACGCTTCGGCGATGAAGCGATGCTGTTCCGGTTGGCGGCTCAGCTTGAAACGGCGCGCGCGTGGGCGAATCGCCGTCCGCCAGTGAGCGCCGCTCAATAATTCCCAGGCAGGGGCTATGACACGGACCGTTGATTATCACTCGCTGCTTCAAGTGGCGATCGAAGAGGCGCGTCAAGGACTCACTGAAGGCGGCATTCCAATCGGCGCGGCGCTCTTCGATCGCGAAGGCAATCTCCTCGGGCGAGGCCACAACCGCCGAGTTCAAGATAATGATCCATCGGTGCATGGCGAGACCGACGCTTTTCGAAAGGCTGGCCGGCAACGCACCTACCGGGACAAGATAATGGTGACGACGCTCGCGCCTTGCTGGTATTGCAGCGGGCTGATCCGGCAATTCAACATCGGGATGGTTGTAGTCGGCGAGTCGGTCAATTTTCAGGGTGGAATCGACTGGCTTCGAGACAGCGGCGTCGAGGTCATAGACCTGGCATCACAGGAGTGCGCGGATTTGTTGGCCGGTTACATCGCCGAGCATTCAGCGGTTTGGAACGAAGACATCGGTGAATATTAGTTAGATCCCATGCATCTGATATCTTATTGTCATGTAGGCCAAGCCAGATACGTCTGTTGACGTGGTTCTGAGTAGATCAAGAGAAGTTGTTCGCTAATGGAGATATGGAAATCATCCGCATACTAAACAATCGTGAAATAGCAGTAGTAATATGGCTGTCTCTTCTCTTCCTTTGGGCACTATCCATTAGTTCTGTTAGACATTCTTTTTTTGGCATTTTAAAGGCATTCTTTGTCAAAACAATTATTGTACCCCTCGCAATAATGCTACTCTACGTCCTTCTAATGGTTCTGGTTTTCAAAAGAATAGGGTTTTGGGATACATCGGCATTGAAAGATACGATTCTTTGGACGGTAGGTGCCTTTGCAACGTTCTTAGGTTTGAATAAAGTCGTTGGAGATGAGAGTTTTTTTAGAAACGCTATTTTGGATAACCTCAAATTGGTTTTGATACTTGAGTTTATTGTCAATCTGTATTCTTTCAACCTCGTCCTTGAATTAGTATTAGTGCCGATTGTCACTTTCATTGTACTGCTGAACTTGGTTGCAAAATCGAAACCAGAATACAAGAACGTAAGGATTGTCCTCGATTATGCTTTAGGCCTTTTCGGCCTTGTGCTTATTGTTTTCACATTCCGAGAGCTCTCTGTTGATTTGCAAAACTTTGCTACCCTTGATAAGACGCTAAGGGATTTTTTATTACCAGCACTCTTTACGATTGTCTTCCTGCCCTATGTCTATTTGATGGCGTTATACATGCAGTATGAAAGACTCTTTCTTCGAATAGATTTTGCTAATGCAAATGCAGGGCTTGCGAGATATGCGAAACGGAAGATTCTTCAGGCCTGCCATCTTAATTTGTCAAAAGTGAACAAATGCTCGAAAAATGTAGGACTGCCGAAACTAAACGGTAAGGATGATGTACTAGCCTTAATAAGAACGGCACTAAATCCAACAGGCGCTTAACTGTTCAATACAACAGACGCGCCTCTCCACCGAAACAGCCGAGGTGAATAAGATTCAGGAGTACACCCATCGAAGGCGAGAATCATGCAAGTTGGGTCGGACGGAGAGGACCCGAAGGCGGGCTGGAGACTTTCTACCCGTCTGATTGAACGAGATCTGTCACCGAAGTAGAAATAAAACTGGGCCGCCAAGAACAGCTTCGCCTAGCCGCTATAAGACTTAGCTCAAGTGCTGCGAAAAGAACTTCGGCACTCGCCGCCACGCGTCCTTAGCTGCTTCTTCATTGTAGACTTCCGGCCGCGTATCGTTAAAAAACCCGTGATCGGCATCCGGGTAGATATGAATTTCGGCTGATTTGCCGAGCGCTTTTAACTGACGCTCCAATTCGCGCACCGATTCCGGCGTTACGAAGCCATCGCGCCCCGCGTAGAGTCCGAGCACTGGCGCTTGAAGGTTCGCCAGGTCCGGCTTTACGTTCGGGTGTCCGCCATAGAAAATCACGCACGCCCCAACTTGCGAATTCTTGGTAGCCGCGTAAAGAGACAGCGCTCCGCCCATGCAGAAACCGACGGTGCCGACTTTATTGCCAGTAGTGGCGCCGCGATTGAGTAAGAACTGAGCAGCGCCCCGCAGGTCTTTTTCGGCTTCATCGATGCGCAGGGCCATCATCAGCTTGCCCGCTTCGTCTGGCGAGGTGGCCGACTTGCCGTGATAGAGATCTGGCGCTAGCGCCACGAAGCCTTCGGCTGCGAAGCGATCGCACACGTCTTTGATATGTGGAACCAGGCCCCACCATTCTTGAATCACGATCACCCCCGGTCCTTTGCCCGACTCAGGCGCCGCCAGATAGCCGCTGGCAGTTCCTCCGTTGCTCGAGAACTCAACCATTTGTCCTGCCATAAGACCTCCCTTGATTGTATGTTAAGGAGCAGCCGAGTTTAGTTCACCACGTCTAGCTGTTCAACTCGCCCGCACGCAACATAGACTTCAGCTGCTCCTTCACTCTTCAAACCGTCCCCCGGTTATCATGACTCCATCCCACCGGTTCGCTGCATCGAGATGAATCTCGAACTGATCCAGAATTCGCACAACGATGTGATTGATGATGTCGTCAATCGTGCGAGGGTGATTGTAAAAAGCAGGCACTGGCGGGATTATGACTACGCCCATCCGCGAGAGTTTCAGCATGTTCTCCAGGTGAATGTCATTGATCGGCGTTTCGCGCACTACAAGCACGAGCCTGCGGCGCTCTTTGAGGATCACGTCCGCGGCGCGATGAAGCAGGTTGTCACCGTGCCCGTGCGCGATCGCCGCAAGCGTCCTCATGCTGCATGGGGCTACAACCATACCTTTGGTCAGAAACGACCCGCTCGAAATTGCCGCGCCCTGATCGCCGCCGGGATAGTAGCAACTCGCCATCTGTTGCACTTCTTCCACGGTGTAGGGAGTCTCGTGTAGGAGTGTGCGGATCCCCCACTTGCTCATCACCAGATGCGTCTCAATGCCTGAACCCTGAAGCATCTGCAGAAGCCTCACTCCAAAAATCGTGCCGGTCGCTCCGCTGATGCCAACAACAAGTTTCTCGCCTGTATTCTCGATCATTTAGAAAGACCCTCGGTTTCAGTCACTTCTTTCAGAAGCTCCCTCACTGCGGTTCGCCATCGCCTCATACCGGCTCGCGTGTTGCACGTATCGGCGTCGCCGCGGTCGTCCTGATCTTTAATAGTATTCCCAAAGCCGCCAGGGTAGAAAGCTTTCCATCGCGGGTCACGAGCACTTTCCGGCAAAGACTCTTTTTCGGTTCGCGCTGCTTCCAAGATGTTCAGTTGTCCAAGCAGCGTTCAAGTAGTTGGCGCGATATATCTCAACGGGCGTCGGGTGGGTCATACGAGGCAAACCTGAAACAGCTTGGAGAGGAGACAAGATGTTACTTCCGAAGATATATTGTACGCGCGCCAAGCTCAACGGTTGCTGAGAGGAGAACAGACTAACGGTCTGATAGAAGGGGCCCACATAGGATTGTGACAGGAGGAACTCATGTCGAAGATGCGCGTCGTGCAGGTTAGTCAACCGAATGGTGCCTTTGAACTTGTCGAACGAGAAATTCCGGAGCCTGCTGCCGGGTGGGTACGCATCAAGGTCGAGGCGTGTGGCATCTGCCATAGCGATTCGCTGACCAAGGAGGGTATCCTCCCGGGTATTCAGTACCCGCGAGTTCCGGGACATGAAGTCGCCGGAATTGTTGATGAGGTCGGCGCCGGCGTCGTCGGCTGCATCGTGGGCCAGCGGGTGGGAGTCGGTTGGCACGGAGGATATTGCGGGCACTGCGAGCCCTGCCCGCCGCAGTGATTTTTTGCCTGCCAGTGGGGCCAGATGACCGGCATAACTTACGATGGAGGCTACGCCGACTACATGGTCGCGCACTCAAGCGCGCTGGCGCTACTCCCCGAAGAGCTTTCCGCCGTAGAGGCGGGGCCGCTCGTGTGCGCGGGGGTCACCACGTTCAACTCTCTTCGCAACAGCGGTGCCCGACCCAATGATGTTGTCGCCGTCCTGGGCCTGGGTGGTCCCGGTCATCTGGGTGTTCAGTTCGCCGCGAAGATGGGTTTCAGGACCATCGCCATCGCGCGAGGTAGCGACAAGGAGCCGTTGGCCAGGCAACTCGGCGCGCACCATTACATTGATAGTCAGGCGCAGGATGTGGCGGCGGAACTCGTCAAGATGGGTGGCTGCCAAGGTCATCCTCGCAACCGTGACGAACGCCGAAGCGATGAGCGCGGCGTTGGGTGGTCTAGGCATCAACGGCAAGTTGCTTGTCCTCGGCGCTCCTCATGAGCCGCTTGAAGTGCCGGCGGGTCCGCTCCTTGGAGGTCGCCGGTCGGTCGCAGGCTGGTACTCCGGTACGTCCATTGACTCGCAGGACACGCTTTCCTTCAGTACGCTAACCGGTGTGCGGGCGATGACCGAAGTCTATCCGCTGGAGCGCGCAGCCGAAGCCTACGAGCGCATGATGAGCGGCAAGGCACGGTTTAGAGTCGTCCTCACAACCGGGCAGTAGCAGGGTGCGGTGCGGCCTGACTCTTGATTTTCGATTTTTGATTCTGGATTTTGGACCCCTCTTGATTTTGGATTCTGGACTTTTCAATTCTCCATTGCCCAAATCCAAAATCCAAAATAATCCAAGATCAAGTTAGCGGTCGCGTTCGTCCATAGAGTGCTCCACGAATGAAAGGGAGGTAATCATGTCAGACGCAACGTGTTCTCATATCGACGCTATTACAGCCGTCAAACGTCCGAAAACCAGGGAGTGCGAGGAGTGCGCAAAGACCGGCGCACGATGGGTCCATCTGCGGACGTGTCAGGAGTGCGGTACGACGCTGTGTTGCGACAGCTCACCGAACCGCCACGCCAGCGCCCATGCGCGAGCGAGTGGGCACCCGGTGATTGCCTCGGCGGAGCCGGGAGAGAATTGGTTGTACTGCTATCCGGATGACGCTTTCGCGGACTGATCTTCCTGCGATTCTCAGCTTGTGTAGATCCACCTCCGCGCTCAGGCCTTTCTCCTGGAGACTGGCTCTCGATGAATTCATTTAGCGCCGAATCGTTCGCCGCCGCGCTCGCAATCATAGGCGTCGTGATCATCGTATCCGCGCTGCTATCCGGTTTGATTGATCGAAGCGGACTACCGCAGGTCGCTGTGTTTCTCGCGCTAGGCGCGGCGCTCGGACCGTTCGGTCTGCGTCTGCTGAACATCTCGCTGGACTCCGCGACATTGCGCGCAGTCGCGATCTTGAGTCTCGCGCTTGTCCTTTTTTACGGATGCTGTTTCGCTAAACATCGCTGAGGTTCGACGCCGCGCAACGCTCGCGCTCCGGTTACTGGGGCCGGGAACCCTGCTCACCGCCGCCCTCATTGCGCTCGCCGGATGGTGGGTGTTGGGACTTTCGGCGGCGGCGTGGCAGGAAGCCGGACTGCCCGTTGAGTCGAGAGCCAACACGCCAGCGGAGGAAACTTGATCATCAACTCGACGACGCCCGAGATTAGGTGGGCTCAGGTCTGTTATTCAGCGTCTTCAGAGTACTGGCTTGAGGCCAGTTTAATGTTTAGTGGAATCTTCCTCTACATCAAGACGTGCAAACTATTAGGGGGACGCCGATACAGCATGATTGTCTTCGGCTTCGCCATGCTTCTGATCCAGGGATGGGTCTTCTTTGGCCCGCCGCCGGCTTCTGACAAAGCGGCCGCTGTAAGCGCGCTACTCTCGTATGCCGCGTTTGGTGGTGTCGCGTACTGGCTTGAGAGGAGTGGCGGTTCGGCTAAGCAGAATCATCTGCCGCGCGAATAGGTGTCAAGATTGGCACAAGCGAAAAAAGCGACCGGCTAATGGCCGCTCTTGGATCTGCTGTTTGAATGAAAAGGGTAGAATTGGTAGCGGCGGGAGGACTTGAACCTCCGACCTTGGGGTTATGAATCCCACGCTCTAACCACCTGAGCTACGCCGCCATATCTTTCAATCAGTACGTACGGGTTGGTCATACCCGTCGATTGAGGGCGGTTACGGCGGTCAACAAATTCGGCAACCACTCCTTACCGCACTGTACTGCGCGCCGCTTGCCCTCATCAGTCGCATAAACATAGCGTATCGTCGAGCGGAATGTCTACGGCAAGCGGCCTTATGATCGAGCCCCCTTCATCAGGGCGTGTCGAGTCGCCTTGAGCCAATCAGCGCTTGCCTCAAGGCCGCGAGAAGCGCCATAAATGGGTTACACGAAAACCGTCGCCCTGTCATCCCAGGCGTAAACGCGCTGGGCTAGTCGAAAACGTTCGAGCGCGAAAGCTAGCTCTCGGCGAGCAATTTGTTAAGCTCGCTGGTCGCGACTGCAGCCGAGCTTACGTCCGCCTGTTTTCCATAGAGTGCATCAACTATCCAACTGTAGGCGCCCTGGAGCGCGCGCTCAGCATCGTTCACCGGCGCAAACCGCGCATTGAGCTGAAGTCGGCCGAGATCGGCGGCCACACCAAATGCGCTACCCGCGAGCGGCTCAAAGTGGATATACACCACTCCGCAAAATGACGTCGCTCCGGTGCTCTCGACCTCCGGCAGTTGAGGTGTCGCAGTGACAGCGCTGGTGTGTTCCTGTCGGCGCGGAGGAGCGGCGCTGATGCCACCTTGTGTTCCGACCACCGTAGCTCGAACTCGTTCCCGCGTGCTCGGGATCATAATGGCCAGCAGCGTGCCGCTTTCGCTCGGCTTAAATTCGCCGCGCAACTCTTTCACGGTCAATCGCCCTTGCAACTGGAGGCGGCGCCCGACAACGAAGGCTTTCGCCGGAGTATAGGTAAGCTCGTAGCTCGAGCCGCCAACTTGAAAGCTGCCCTGGAAAGTCCGCCCTCGCAACACCGCCGCCACTGAATGAAGTCGCTGGCCGCGCGACGGCAACTTCCGCAAGACCTCGTCGCTGTTTTTCTTTTCCGATTGCCTGAATAACATCAGCCGCTCCAATTCGGACTTTCGATTGCCGATTTGCGATTGCCAATTGCCCAGATCGCGTATCTCGTTAGCGCTAGCAGCAGTCAATCGGCAATCGGCAATCGGCAATCGGCAATTAGAGATTCCCTCTCTTATGTTCGTCCGCCAGGTAGTCACACGCGCGCATCGTCAGCGCCAGTATCGTAAGCGTCGGGTTCTGGTTCGCGCTGGTCACGAAGCACGCGCCGTCAATCACGAACAGGTTCTTCACGTCCCAGCTTTGATTGAATTTGTTCAGCACCGAAGTTTTCGGATCATTCCCCATACGCGCGGTGCCAAGCTCATGAATGATCCTGCCCGGCGCGGTCATCCGGCCACCGGTTGAAACGACTTCCGCGCCAGCCGCTCGCAATATCTCTTCGCTGGTTTGGGCTGCGTCGCGGGCCATCTCGCGCTCGTTGTCTGAGTACTGAATTCGAATCTTCAGTACCGGAATGCCCCACGCATCCACGACTCCGTCCTTGTCGATCTCGGCGTAGTTTTCGAAGCGGGGAAGCATCTCAGCGCGAGTCGTCATGCTCACCGGCGTCGAGTAGTATTTCCGCACTCGCTGCTTATACTCCGAACCGAAGCCAGGCGTGAGCGCCGCGTTTTTAGCGAAGGCGGGATACATGCGCGAGCCCGAGCCGCACTCGAAGCCGTAGCCGCGAACGAACCGCTGCTGTTTAGTTTCTTTGCTGATGTTGCGGAATTTAGGTATCAGCAGTCCCGACGTCTTGCCATCTTCATTCACCGGATCGCGGCTGGCCAGTACATTGAAGTATCCGCTGGCGCCGATTCCGCCGAAGTGGTCCATCAAGTAATGACCCATCGTGCCCGACGAGTTGCCCAGACCGGTCGGATGCTGGCGCGATTTCGAATTCAGCAATATACGAGTCGATTCGAGTGTTGACGCGCCGAGCACTACGATTTTGCCCGAGGCCTCGAACTCTTCACGCGTGACTCGATCGACGAAGGCGACGCCTTTTGCCTTTCCGGTATTCGTATCGACGAGAATGTGCCGCACGATCGAGTTAGGCCGAAGCGTCATCCGGCCGGTTGCATCGGCCACCGGCAGCGTAGAGCTGAGCGAATTGAACATTGCTCCTACATCACAGCCGTCTCCGCAGTCGCCGCAGTAATGACACTTCGCGCGCTTCTTCATATGCGGCTTGGGTGGACCGGTAAGCATGGCCAGGCGCATGGGGATTCCGGTACGTCCTACTTTCTGCGCGCCTTTGCGCAAAAGGTGCTCGCCGCAGTTGAGCTTCATCGGCGGCATGAAGTTACCATCGGGCAGATGCGGCAAGCCGTCGCGGTTTCCGCTCACTCCGATGAACTCTTCGGCGCGGGTGTAATAGGGTCCCATCTCGGCGTATGAGACTGGCCAATCGTCTCCGAAGCCGTCATTCGCAGCAGCCTTGAAGTCGAGATCCGATAGTCGATATGACATGCGGCCCCAGTGAAGCGTCTTCCCGCCGACGATTCGCGCGCGCACCCAGAGGAAAGGCTTGCCTGGTTCGGTGGTGTAAGGGTTCTCGCTGTCCTTTACGTAGAAGTGGCGGCTGAATTCGCCGGCGGTGGCTTGCATCCACTGGTCCTGGTCTTTCCAGCCGGGCGGGCCGAAGCCTCGATACATCGACTCATAAGGCCAGCGATGCGAGCTGAGATCTCGCTCTGGATTGACGGGCGGGCCGGCTTCGAGCACAAGCACTTCCATGCCGCGCTCGGTCAGTTCTTTTGCAGCCATTCCTCCCGACGCGCCCGAACCGATTATGATTGCGTCGTAGACTTTTTCCTTGGCCACGTGCAGCCTCCGATAACCTTGACGCGAGAACGTATCACAGCGAAATAGCAAAGGGCAACGAGTGCTTGTAGTCCCGCGCTCGTAGTCCCGCGCTCGTAGTCCCGCCTTCAGGCGGAAGCTTGTATCTCCCTCAGGTGAGACACCGGTCGAACCGAGCATTACGAACTTCCCGCCTGAAGGCGGGACTACGAACGTTCATCGCCCTTTGCTCTTTGCAGCCGCTTTTAATATGATGCCACCCGACCTGGGGCTTGAGGGGCGTTGAGAGATGGGATTCACCGGGCGGAGGAATCAATCGTGGAAGATATCACCCGAAGAGAATTCGGGATGGGTTTGGCCGGAGCGTTCGCAGGACTAACGCTTACGTCACCTGGCGACAAGGTAAAGCCGTCAATTTTTGGCGGCATCCAGGTTGGAGTCCAGAGCTACACGTTCCGCACTTTCAGCGTCGACAAGATGATCGAAGCCATGGTCTCGATCGGCCTGAGCAGCATCGAGCTTTGGGACGGCCACCTCAACCCGATGAAGGCTTCGGAGGCCGATTTCAAGGCGACGAAGAAGAAGTTCGACGACGCGGGGATTTTTGTCACCGCCTACTGCGTGAACTTTCCGGTCACCGCGACGGATGAGCATCTGGATCGCGGGTTCAACGGCGCGCTGCTGCTCGGCACTAAGGTGATGACCGCGTCGGTGAAGAAACCAATCGTGCCCCGTCTCAGTCAGTGGTGCCAGAAATACAAGATCAAACTCGGTCTCCACAACCACTGGTTCGGTGAGAAGTGGTTCAAAGGCGACCGCTCCCAGGAGTTCGAGACGCCCGATGATTTCATGAACGCGCTTAAAGGCGCGTCGGATTATTTGAGCATAAACCTGGACGTCGGACATTTCTATGCCGCGGGGTTCGATCCGGTGTCGTTCATACGCGACCATCACCCCCGCATCGTGAGCCTTCACATTAAGGACCGGGATAAGGATGCCGATCACACGCTGCGGCGCTTCGGCGAGGGCGCGGTTCCGATCGTTGAGACGATGAAGCTCGTGAAGGAGATCAGTTTCAAATATGCGGCTAACATCGAATACGAACTCGAACCAGCTAATCCAATCGAGGGAACGCGAACGGGCTTCGAATATCTGAAGCGTAGCCTTTCGTGAGGGGGAGAGATAAACACAAAGACACAAAGCCACGAAGCCAGAAAAGACCAGCTGTTCTTAGTTCTTAGTGTCTTCGTGTCTTTGTGTTAAGAGAATCCGATGATCGACCGAAGAAGTTTTCTGAAGCAGGCAGCAGGCGCGTCAGCGCTATTCGCCGCCGCGCCGATGCTGGGCGGATCGCGGCCGCAGTCGAAACCAAACGCGGTAAGGCTTTCGGTCTGCATCGACATGATTATGACCGAGATTCCCTTCCTCGAACGGATGGAGCGAGTAAAGAGGCTCGGCTATCCGGCGTTTGAGTTCTGGGAGTGGAAGAACAAAGACGTCGAGGCGATCCTCCGTACGAAAAACGAGCTCGGGCTCGAGATCGCTACCATCATGGGATCGGGTTGGAAGCATATGAACTCGGAAGACGCGCGCAAGACTTTCGTCTCTGAGATTCAAGCGTCGCTGGCAACGGCGAAGCGATTGGGAGTGAAGACGCTCATCGTGACCACCGGCTTCGAAGACAAGCGCATGCCTCGCTCGGAGCAGCACGCTAACTACGTCGCGGCTTTGAAGGCCGCCGCCCCATTCGCCGAGCAAGCGCAGGTGACGCTGGTGCTCGAACCGCTCAACACAAAGGTCGATCATCCGGGCTACTATTTGCAGACCGCGAAAGAAGGCTTCGAGATGATTGACGAAGTTGGAAGCCCGGCGCTCAAGATGCTGTTCGATATCTATCATCATCAGATCATGGAAGGGAACGTCATCCAGGACATCACAAAGAACATCTCGAAGATCGCGCACTTTCACGTAGCCGACGTGCCCGGCCGTCACGAACCGGGCACAGGCGAGATCAACTACGCGAACGTGTTTCGAGCGATCGCGGCGACTGGCTATCAGGGATTCGTTGGGCTGGAGTTCAAGCCGTCGCGGAATGCTGATGAAGTCTTAAAAGAGGTGCTTAGGCTGGCAGGTTAGTCAGAGCCTGAGATTTCAGATTTCAGATATTTCAGATTTCAAATCTCGGATTTTAAAAGACTTTTAAACTTAGAAGTCAGACTTCAGAATTCAAATCTCGGATTTCGGATTTCAAGTTTGGAATTTGTGATCGTGCGATCTCAATCCGAACATCGGAATTGAGCGTCGAGATCATTTGAAATCAAAAACCGAAATACCTGAAATCCGAAATCTGAGATTTTGAAATTTGAGATCCCCTTAGATCGCCAATGGCAAAACAAGAAATCTACGATGCGATTGTTGTCGGCTCAGGCGCGACTGGCGGGTGGGCCGCAAAGGAACTCACCGAAAAAGGCATGCGAGTGCTGGTGCTTGAAGCCGGACGCAAGCTCGATCCCGAGAAGGATTTCAACGAGCACACCTGGCCCTACGAAGTGAAGTATCGCGGAACCGTCGGCAACCGGACGCTCTTCCGCGAGCGCCAGGCCATCCAGTCAAAGTGCTACGCGTGTAACGAGTATGGCCGGCACTTCTTCGTCGACGACGTTGATAATCCCTACACAACGGCTAACGGTAAGCCTTTCGACTGGATTCGCGGCCGTCAGGTCGGCGGGCGCACGATCACTTGGGGCCGCCAGGTCTATCGGCTCTCCGATTATGAGCTGAAAGCTGCGAGCCGCGACGGCTACGGCGATGACTGGCCCATCTCGTATGCGGAACTCGCGCCTTACTACGACAAGGTCGAGGAGTTTATCGGCGTGAGCGGCTCGTATGAGAACGTGCCCAACCTGCCGGACGGAAAGTTCCTGCCCGCAATGAAGATGACCTGCGGCGAACGGCTCCTGAAAAAAGGGGTCGAGCGAAAATGGAAAGACCGAAAGGTGACGATCGGCCGCGCGGCGATTCTTACTCAAAAGCATAACGGCCGCGCCGCGTGTCACTACTGCGGACACTGCGATCGCGGATGCACCACGTCGTCGTATTTCAGCAGTCCCGGCTCGACACTTCCCGCCGCCGCCAAGACCGGCAGACTTACGCTTCGCACCAACGCGGTCGCGAGTCACGTCATCGTCGACACTAAAACCGGGAAAGCGAAAGGCGTTGCTTGCATCGATCAGATGACGAAGAAAGCGTTCGAGGTTTTTGGGAAGGTGGTCTTGTTGTGCGCTTCGACGATTGAATCGACCCGGCTATTGATGAATAGCGCGACCCGGCAGCATCCGGCGGGACTGGCCAACTCTTCAGGCGTGCTTGGTCAGTATTTGATGGACCACATTTTTCAAGTCGGCGTAGGCGGACTGGTGCCGGCGGTTTCGAACTATCCTTACAACTACGACGACGGGCGCGCGAACGGCATTTACATTCCAAAATTCCGGAACGTCAACGAGCGCCATCCCAAGTTTATTCGCGGCTATGGAATGCAAGGCGGCGTTCAACGCGGATTGCTGCCGACAACGATGAGACAGATTCCCGGCTTTGGTTCTGAGTTCAAGAAGATGGTGCGAGAGGCAAAAGATCCGGCGCCGTTCTGGATCGGAATGTGGGGCGAGATGCTTGCGCGAAAAGAGAATCGCGTGACGATCAACAAGGACGTGAAGGACGCGTGGGGAATTCCGGCGGTTCACATTGAATGCTCGCACGGCGACAACGAGAAGGCGATGGCGTCGGATGCGCTCGATAGCTTGAAAGAGATGGTTCAGGAAGCGGGCTTCGAGATGACCTATGCGAATCCGTTTCTCGCGGCGCCCGGATTGTGCATTCACGAAGTGGGAACGGCTCGGATGGGCAACGACCGGAAGACTTCAGTGCTCAATCGATTCAATCAAAGCTGGGACGTTAAGAACCTTTTCGTCACCGACGGCGCGTGTTTCGTATCGATCGGTTGTCAGAACCCTACACTGACGATGATGGCGCTGACCGCGCGAGCTTGCGACTATGTTGTCGATCAGTTCAAGAAGGGCAATCTTTGAGAATTGAGGTTTGAGATTGAGGAGCGAGTCCGAGGCGGAATCCGTGCGAATCCGTCAAACCCGCGTGATCGGTGGTCTATGGGTTTGTAAGAATCGCACTGTCAGCGTCGCATAGACCACGGGTGACACTGATTCGGCGGATTTGCGCGGATACCCACTCAATGGAGAACGGGAGAAGACGAATGGATCGAAGAATCTATTTCCGATTGAGCGTGATGATGTTCCTCGAGTTTTTTGTTTGGGGCGCGTGGTTTGTCACCTTGGGTACGCATCTGTTAAAAGGGATTGGCTTTACACAGGGTCAAGTCGGCTACGCCTTCTTGATGAACAATATCGCCGCCATCGTTTCACCCTTCTTCATCGGCATGATCGCTGACAGATTCTTCGCCTCGCAGAAAATCATGGGTGCGCTGCATCTGCTTGGCGGGATCATTCTTTATTTGTTCGCCGGCGTCACTACGGTGGGCTGGCTGATCTTCGGCCTTTTGCTTTACAACCTCTGCTACATGCCGACGTTGGCGCTTGTCAACAATGTTTCATTTCATCAAATGGAAAAGCCGGGTTCGCAATTTCCCAAAGTGCGCGTCTGGGGAACCATCGGCTGGATCGCCGCCGGCCTGAGCATCTCCTATATCCTTGCCAGGTTTTACCCTGATGTCGAGGCGGGCGCCATGCCAATGAAGATGGCCGCGATTGCTTCGATTGTTATGGGACTCTACTCGTTCACGCTGCCGAACACACCGCCGCAAAACGTCGGCAAAAAAGTCAGCGCCGGCGAAGTGCTTGGCCTCAAAGCAATCAGGCTGCTGAAGGAGAGATCGTTCTTCGTTTTCGTGCTCTGCTCATTGCTCATCTCGATCCCGCTGGCCTTCTATTACAATTTCACGAATCCGTTTCTGAACAATTTGAAGATGCCAGACGCGGCGGCCAAACAGAGCATTGGGCAGATGTCGGAAGTGATCTTCATGGTTCTTATGCCGTTCTTCTTCGTCCGCCTTGGCGTGAAAAAGATGCTGCTTGTCGGGATGCTGGCATGGGCGGCGCGTTATTTATTGTTTGCTTACGGCAACCTCGACGCGGCGGCGTGGATGATCTATGGCGGACTTCTTTTGCACGGCATCTGCTATGACTTCTTCTTCGTCACCGGGCAGATTTATGTGGACAAGAAAGCGCCGCGCGAGATTCGCGCAAGCGCGCAAGGGTTCATTGCGCTGATTACTTATGGCGTCGGTATTGGGCTTGGCTCAATTGTCTCCGGGAAGGTCGGCGATGCGGTTACGACGAATGGGGTCACGGATTGGCGGGTGTTCTGGTTGATTCCCTGCGCTTTCGCGGCAATAATCACATTGTTCTTCGCTCTCACATTTAAGGATAAGGTGTCGGATAAGGCAGTCGATTCTCGTTGATCCCATTCCGAATCACCCGATAGTGGCCACTACGACGCCCACCGTCACCGCTAGATTGATTGGATACCAGCACCGGATTACACTGTCTTGAGCTTTGCTAATCCGAAGGAGAACCATGAGTAAGCAGGCCTCGATTGAACAGCAGTTCGTCCGCGAGATTCGGGCCATCCCGGATGAGTACTTACCCAACCTTTTGCAGATAGTTCGTCTATACCGTGATAGCGTTGCGTTGAAGCCCGCCGAAGAGTGTTTTCGCGAGGGCTGGCGAGACGCGTTGCGCGGAAACACCATACCGCTGTCTGAATTATGGGATGGCAAAGATTTACTTGTAGCATTTTTCAAACCCTTCAGTGTTGGTACGCTCTACTGAATCTCGAGGCAGGTTGAGCGCGTCATTGAGCAGAGCGCCGTGAGCTTTGTGATTGTGCTCGCGAACGGTTCTGCGTAGTTAATCCGGTGATCAACTCATTGGAAGGAGTGTTTCGGAAGGGCGGTTACTTGATGTTGTAGTCTGAGACAGAAACGGTCGCGCGACTAAAAGACGGGCGGCAACTAGGCACTCCGGAGCAGACGGCTCTACTCAACGCCAGGCCGTCTGAGAACGCTAGTGTCTAACCGGTAATTTTTTCTTGCTGCTCGCTTCAGGTACGGCGGTTTTGGAATTAAGCAACTCCTTCTGCAATTCGCTCACGATACCCAGTTGAGCTAAGGAACTCAGTCCTAAGTGAGCCAATTCGTATGCCGTAGACTCGGCTCTGTCCAGGTCGCGCTTTGTCATTTCTTTGAACAGGGGACCAATCATCTCAGTCAACTCAAGAACTTCGTCATAGCGAAGTGTTCGGATAGGTAAGCTAACCCAGGACGCTAGTGCCCCGCTGCTCTCAGAATCTGTTAACAACTCACTGCCTTTTGCTACCTTATTCAGCACGAATACAGCCCAGTTCATTGCTTCAAGGCTGCGGTCTGGATCAATCGTACCCAATGATTTGGCTATGATCAGGAAACCCTTCGCCACATCCTCTGTTGCCCCGTCGCGTTGAAGTTTTGATAGCGCGGTATCATAAACCTGTTTGGTGTCGTCTTGTTTCCCCTTACCGGACCGCATAATCATCTGAGCGATTATGTCGAGAATAAGCGTTCGCCCGAGGGGGTGCATTATCTTCAAAGCATCGGTTTGTGCTTTCGTCCAGTCAGCTTCGCTGAGTTCTTTCCTAATCGCAGGCCCGTATACGCTGATGGTGGTTTCTCGGCGGACCTCATCGCTGTCGATCTTCGACATCAGCTCTTCGGCGAGCGATAAGTTCTCTTTGCTCGCGGCGGCACCGGCCAATCTCTGATACTCCTTGTCTCGGGCCTTCGGATCGCTAATCCTCTGAAGCCGTTGAGCGCCCTGTTCAACTTCGGAGGTATCCCCGGCTTTGGCTGGCGCCATCATTGACGTGTCAACGGCGACGCTGCGAGTTGCCGGAGACGGAGCAGCAGACCGAGAGATCAGCATTGACTCATATTGCGAGACGATCTCTTGAAACTTGCCCGGCCAGACTGGTCCGGTTGCCATGCTTAGCGCTCTTTGAGCCGTCTGCATACCAACTCGGAGAGCTGCGGTGGGGCTATCAGGACGCAGATCTTGCGCGAACCGAGTCGTAAGTGCTCGAAAGAACTTTTCTTGAAACTGTGGCGAGCGACCCGTGTCTAATGCAAATCGATCGAGGTTGAGCAGCTCAAAGGGAGGAACTGAAATGCTACTGAACCGGTTCATTAGCACCTCAGCCACCTGCTCTGCCTGAGCACTATCCTGCGCGCTCAACTTGTTAAGGAAAGGCACCCAATCTACCAAACCGAACGGCAAGCTGCGCTGCGCCAGTTGGATGGCAAGCGCCGGGTTGGCGTCCACCTGTTCTTCGGCGACCGACATCATAGCTCGCGCTTCGTCTGTCCACTTGCCCAAAACTGTTACGGGCTCGCCGTAGCCATCTGAGTTACTGGAACCGAGCTGTTTCAGAAGATCCGGGTTCAACCTGGCGATCCTGCGGAGCACGGCGAACCGGAGCCTTTGCTGTTTCCGGCTTGGACGGTCATAATTAGCCTTCTTCTGCTCTTCAAAGAGTTCGTTTAACCGGTCCCAAGCCTTCTTGAGCACGGCCAAGGAGCGATCCCTATCGGACTCCCATAACAGCGTGGCTGCCTCCACCTGGATCAACAGGCCGTATTCCAGAGGAGTGATTCGATGAGCACTGTCAAGAACTCCCTCAAGTAAAGACACTGCCAGTTCTTTCTTGCGCTGCTGCGCAGCAGAGACTTCCTCGCTGACGTGTCCCGCTGGTTTGATCTTGAGGCTTGATCCCTGGCTCTCGAGTTCAGTCTTCTTGTCCCTCTCGCTTGCCTCTCTCGATTGGTTGTTACCCCGCTCGGGCGATACTGGCCGCTCCCGCTCTTGAATTGACTCGCGACAGAATCCGCCGGCGCCCGATGTTGGGGATATCAAGAGGCTCAGGATCACGCCAGTCAGACATACCGGCAAATACCGCAAGTGAACTTTAGGCTGATACGACATTGCAGAATCCTCCCTTTACAGATTGCTGCTCTAAGAAGCCGACGGAAAGAGCCAAACTCTTACTGGCAGCATGTCTCAGAGCTACATGTATAAGGGAAAGATGTATAGCAGCAAACAGCGCAGACGTTCCCATTCGTGTAGACCAACTGAGTACCCGGAGTTGTGCAGTGTAAACCGCAACCGTCTTTACTAACTTGCACCGGCCTCAAAGGCGTCGGGTAGGCGCCTTGCGACTGCTGTGGTGAGAGGGCTCCAACAAAAAGCATGATTGTGGCGAACGCAGCACATAACAACCACCTTCGCCAAGCAGGCTTTCGCGAACGATCAAAGCTTGCTATCGCCGCAGGTTTTTGATTGTTTTGTTTGGACATTGACCTATACCTCCAGGTTATCGAAGTGGCGCAATGAGCAGCCTTCACCTCAGGCAACTCTGACTATTGCAAGCGAAGGTTGAATCTAGTTAACGGTAGCGCGACGGGCACCAGTATCGGCCATCACAATTCCTTTGTCAACTAAAAAGTAATGCCTGTTATTCCGTTTTAGTGGCGGATTTAACTATTTTCTGTCTATTTCAACTCAGATTCGCGTTACCGTGGCCCGCTCTGTACTGAGATGGCGTGAGTCCGAAATGAGCCTTGAAGTCTTTAAAAAAGTGGCTGTGATCATATCCGACCTCGAGCCTGATTCGATCGACTCTCCAAAATGTATTCTCCAAGAGATCGCAGGCCTTTTGCAGTCTCAGGATTTTATGATGCTGGAGTGGCGCATTGTCGAACTCAGACTTGAACAGGTCGTTCAAACGCGAATGGCCTAGTCCAGCTACTTCCGCTACCTCGTCAAGCGTTAGCTTGCGATGAAGATTCGACTTCATTAACTGTACCACCACACGTACCTTCGGATTCATAGCCACACCCCGTTCTAGCTTCGAGTTTCCGTGCGAGCACGGCAACATCGTGTGGAAACCTAACCGTTTCCTGACTGGCTATCCGATCTCGTCGACATGCTTACAGGTCCGGTGCGCTTATCTCACGCCCCGTGCCCCCATTCACTCGCACGCCATCTACAGGTGGAGACTGTCAAGGTTCGCGTTATTATATATTGCGAGCGCATAAGTCAAGCCTAGTCGGTAGCGTAGCGTAGCACAAGCTTGCATGGGCTTTACGCTCTCCAAGGCAATCTGAATCCGGTGATCACAAGCGATCTCCCGAGAGAGACCCATTTCACCTCTAACAAGAATGCAGATTCTCCGGCTCTCTTTTCTTTGGTTGCTTGAGGTCAACAAGGGCAGCTCATGACAACGGGTAGTTTGTAGGCTATTGTTTCTCAGGCCTACTGGCTGAGCGTACGGAGTAATTTTATGCGACTTGGACTAAACTTCGGCTACTGGGGTTCCGGCCCCTCTGACAACATCGCGATAGCTCAAGAGGCCGAGCGGCTGGGTTATCACTCTCTGTGGACGGCTGAGGCTTATGGCTCGGACTCGGTCTCGCCGCTGGTTTGGCTTGCGGCACACACTGAACGGATCAACGTCGGCACCGCGATCATGCAGATGCCTGCGCGAACACCGGCGATGACCGCGATGACCGCGGCGACGATTGACTTGTTGACTGGCGGCCGCTTCTTGCTGGGCATCGGAGCTTCAGGCCCTCAGGTCGTCGAAGGCTGGCATGGCGTCGTCTACGGCAAGCTGCTCACTCGAACGCGTGAGTACGTCGAGATAGTGCGCACCATCCTGAAACGCGAGCAGCCGCTCGAACATCACGGCGAGTACTACGACATACCGGTGCAGGGCGGGACGGGATTGGGCAAGCCGTTGAAGCTGATCGTGCATCCGCTGCGATCGAACATTCCGATCTACGTAGCGGCGATCGGGCCGAAGAACGTCGCGCTTGCGGCGGAGATCGCCGATGGCTGGCTGCCGGTATTCTTCTCGCCTCACCGAGTCAACGTGTTTCGTAAGTCGCTCGATGAAGGCTTCGCGCGAAGGACCGACGGAAAGACGCTCGCTGATTTCGACATAGCGCCGACCGTGAGCATCGTGGTTGGCGACGATGTTGACGAGTGCCGCATGAAAGTGAAGCCCAACCTGGCGCTGTATATTGGCGGGATGGGTGCTCGCGGGAAGAATTTCTACAACGAGCTGGCGTGCCGCTACGGCTACGAAGAAGCGGCGAAGACCATTCAAGACTTCTACCTCGCCGGCAAAAAGAACGAAGCCATTGCCGCGGTGCCGGACGAACTGGTCGACGAAATCGCGCTGTGTGGTCCTCGCGAGCGAATCAAAGATCAGCTCGGCGCGTGGCGAGAAGCCGGCGTGACCACCCTTATCTGCGGGGCTAACAGCATTGAAGCGATTCGAACCATGGCCGAACTCGTAGGCTAACTAGCAGACTGTAACATCCGCTTCACTAGTGAAAGAGGTGTATCCGGGCAAATCCGCCGAATCAGTGTCATCCGTGGTCTATGCGGCGCTGGCAATGCGACTCTTACGAACGCATAGACCACGGATGACACTGATTTGACGGATTCCCACGGAGATCCGGGCTCAATTTCAGACCGAGACGACATGAGTCAATCACACACTCGTAACAAGCTCGCCCTAACACTACTCGCATCAATCGCGCTATGCGTATTCCTCGCGGGGACTCGCGCACAGACCGGTTCGGATGTCCTCAACCGTTTCCAGACAACCGAAGCCATGATCCCGGCGCGCGACGGGGTCCGCTTGCACACGCTGATCTACGCGCCCAAAGACGCGCGCGAGCCGCTGCCCATCATCATGCTTCGAACTCCCTACGGCATAGACGGCCGGGCCGGCGGGGCGTTCGCCGGCTACTTCAAAGACCTGGTCGCCGAAGGCTACATCTTCGTGTTTCAAGATGATCGCGGGCGCTTCAAATCCGAAGGCCAGTTCGTGATGCAGCGCGCGCTCCGCGATAAGCGCGATCAGAAAGCGATAGACGAAAGCACCGACGCATACGACACGATCGCCTGGTTGCTGAAGAACGTGCCCAACAACAACGGCCGCGTTGGGATGCTCGGCATTTCTTATGACGGCTGGCTGACGGTGATGGCCATGCTCGACCCGCATCCGGCGCTGAGAGCTGTCTCGCCCCAGGCATCGCCCGCCGATATGTTTTTGGGAGACGACTTCCATCACAACGGCGCTTTCAGGCTGAGCTACGGTTTCGAATACGCGGCGATGATGGAGACGTCAAAGGTGAGCGAGCAATTCGCCTTCGACCGCTACGACACATACGAGTGGTATTTGAAGCTTGGAGCATTGTCCAACGTCAACCAAAAGTACCTTCACGGAAAGATTCCGAGTTGGAATGATTTCGTCGAGCACCCCAACTACGATCTGTTCTGGCAGCGCCAGGCATTCCCCCTTCAAACGGGCGAGGTGAGGGTGCCTACGCTGAACGTCGCGGGATGGTGGGATCAGGAAGACTTCTACGGCCCGATCAGAATCTACAAAACGCTCGAGAAGAACGACCCGCGCAACCTGAACTTCCTGGTCGCCGGGCCGTGGAATCACGGAGGCTGGAGCAGGGGCGACGGAAGCAAACTCGGCAAGATAGATTTCGAGAGCCCGACCAGCCAGTACTTTCGCGAGAAGGTGCAGGGTCCTTTCTTTGCATACTACCTGAAAGACAAAGGCAAGCTCGAACAGCCCGAGGCGTTAACCTTCGAGACCGGTGCAAACAAATGGACGGCTTATGATCGCTGGCCGCCGCGCCAGGCATCCGAGCGGCGCCTATACTTTCGCAGCGGCGGCAGGCTTGGTTTTGAAGCGCCCGACGCTGACGGCGATTCTGAATTCGACAGCTATGTTTCGGATCCTGCTCATCCTGTTCCATACCGTCCACGCCCGATCGAGCCGACCTATCATCCCGGCGGGTCCGGCTGGTACACATGGCTGTTGGAAGACCAGCGCTTCGCTCATATGCGTCCCGATGTTTTGAGTTGGGAAACTGAGCCGCTTGATAAAGAGCTGATCGTGAGCGGGGACATCACGGCTCACTTGTTCGCTTCAACTTCGGGATCGGACAGCGACTGGATCGTAAAGCTGATCGACGTCTATCCCGAACAATACTCAAAGGACCCGAAGATGAGCGGATATCAATTGATGATCGCCAACGACGTGCTTCGGGGCAGGTTCAGAAAGAGCTTCGAGACGCCGGACCCGATAACGCCGGGGCAGGTGAATTCATACACGATCGACCTGCACGGCAACAATCATCGCTTCCTGAAAGGCCACCGCGTGATGGTGCAGGTGCAGAGCACATGGTTCCCGGCCATCGATCGTAACCCACAGACGTTTGTCGAAAACATCTTCAAGGCGAAGGAGTCAGACTACCAGCCGGCAACGCAACGCGTTTTTCGATCGAAGCGTTATGCCTCACACGTGACTGTGCCGGTGCTTGCGCAGTGAGTCCTGAGTTCATGTGGTTCCGGCTGATCGACAGGCTCTGGCGTCTATGCCCAACTCGTGACGAGGTGGGTATACGCGAAAACCTGACGCGCACGCGTCTGTGTCGGTGACTCCGCTAGTAGAATGACCGGGCACAGACTAACGTCTATGCTACGTGGTGGGTTGGTTTGAGTTCAGAGTACAAGCTTCAGCTTGCTTCTCACGCTCATGCGGCGGAAAGAGCAAGCTGAAGCTTGAACTCTGAACTCAAACTGACCCACTACCCTATGCTACTTCTGCTTGATATTTCGGTGCTCGTTGCATACAAACATTAGTAGGCATGACAGACAAAATACATCCAGGGCAGAGCGAAACTCGAACGCTGGTCGCGCTCGACACCGGAATCGGCGAGATGCCTTTCGGCAAGGAAGAGCTCTTGACCGAAGAGCAAGCTAATGCCAAACGCGAAGCGCTTCGACTCTTTCAGGAGGCTTATGAAGGCCAAATGCGCGGCGATCTGGACGAAGCGGCTAGCCTCTACAGTCAATCGGTCGCAGCGTACCCGACTGCCGAAGCTCACACGTTTCTTGGTTGGACTTACAGCTTCATGAACATGACGGATGAAGCGATCGAGGAGTGCCATCGCGCGACTGAGGTTGATCCGGACTTCGGCAACCCGTATAACGACATCGGCGCTTATCTGATCGAGCAAGGCAATCTGTTCAGCGCGATTCCGTGGCTACAGCGAGCGATGACGGCGCCGCGATATGAGTCTTATTTTTATCCGCACTTCAACCTCGGTCGAGTCTATGAAGCACAAGGACGCGCATACGACGCGCTGCGCGAATACAAGGCGGCGATTGATTTGAATCCGAAGTACGCGCTGGCGCTTCGAGCGTTCCGAAAGCTGCAGGCGAAGCTGAACTAAACAGTTAGGCAGTTTGACAGGATTGGGAAGCGATGTTGCGCGAACTGCAAGAGTAACAGGCTGGCAAATGTGGCGCCACATGGTTCGAGTTGGGCATTCTGCTCGGTCTTCCCTGCGGGTCCGACGGTACTCCTTAGCAAACTCACGGCGAGGAGAGTAGAGTGACGAAGCGTGTAGTGAGGTGACTGGCATGGAAACAAAACCCATAACAATTCGCGTCAGCTCGGAAGCGGCCTTCGCCTACGAAGCAGCGCCAGCGGAGCAAAGGCGCAAGCTCGATGCGTTGCTTAGCCTGAAATTGACTGAAGTGGCGCGGGCTAGGAGACCATTGGAAGAGATCATGAGCGAGATCAGCCGAACGGCTCAAGAACGTGGTCTGACCGCGGACATTCTGGAGTCGATTCTGGGTGAGTAGCGTGCGTTATGTCTTTGATACGAACACGTTGATAAGCGCCTTGTTGTTTGAGCACTCGACGCCCGGGCGGGCCCTTCTCCAGGCTCTGCGGCTTGGAGAGATTCTGTTATCGCAGGCAACTTTGGAGGAGTTGGCGGAAGTTCTTCAACGCGAGAAGTTCGATCGCTATGTGACACCTGCACAACGAGAAGAATTCCTTGAGGCGCTTGTTGAGCGTGCGAACTTCATCGAAGCAACTGAAGAGGTACGCGTGTGCCGCGATACCCGAGATGACAAGTTTCTAGAGGTGGCCATCAGTGGAGGCGCCAGGTATATCATCAGCGGTGATAACGATCTGTTGTCGCTCCACCCGTTCGGCGATGTAGCTGTAGTGACGCCCGCTGAGTTTTTGGCAGCGATCGAGGGAGCCGATGAAGACTGATCTAGATTCGACGCGATAGGATGGATTATGGACGGTTTTAATTCCAGAGGCGGGTGGATCGAAGTAATCACCGGCGGAATGTTCAGCGGCAAGAGCGAAGAGTTGATCCGCCGCATACGACGCGCCGAGATAGCCCGCCAGCGGTCGCAGATTTTTAAACCGGCGATCGACGATCGCTTCGAGCTGAAGCGAGTCATCTCGCGCGACAATCGGGGACTGGATGCCACAGCCGTCAGCAACTCCTCGGACCTTCGCGCTAATATCGTGTTCGGAGTGAAGGTCGTCGGCATCGACGAAGTGCAATTCTTCGATGATGAAATCGTCGACGTGTGCATGGAGCTTGCAGACGGCGGCGTGCGAGTTATCGCAGCCGGGCTTGATCAAGATTACTTGCGCCGTCCATTCGGCCCGATGCCTGCGCTTCTGGCCGTGGCTGAGGACGTCTCGAAGATGCACGCGGTGTGTGTTCGATGCGGGGGACTCGCCCACTACACGCAGCGAGTCGCGGGCGGCAACTCGCAAATCGAAATCGGGGACGGCACCTACGAAGCACGCTGCCGGGTTTGCTACGAGCCCTATCGAGCAGAGAATCAACCCCGCGCTACTGCTGAGCAGATCGAAACCGGGGTGGGCGCTTTTAGCACAGCTAAGGCAGATGACTGAAGATCCTGCTTCGCTAGCGGCCGTTCATCACCTACAGCCCGCGCCTTCTCTCCGCTTTCACAACTGACAATGAACGTATTCGAACTGACCGGGAGACTGATTTCAATCCCTTCAATCAGCGGGAGTGAAAAGGCCGTCGCTCTTTTCCTGGCTGACCATCTGAGCGCGATTGGATTTCAGGTTAGTTTGCAGGACGCTGAGGCCGACAGACCAAATGTCTACGCCCGGCGAGGCCAGCCTGACGTCGTGCTCTCGACTCACACCGATACCGTTCCGCCTTACGTCGAGTTGAATGAAGATGACGACTTCATCTACGGCCGAGGAGCTTGCGATGCAAAAGGCATCATCGCGGCAATGATCAAAGCCGGCGAAGCATTGATCGACGCGCAGGTGACTGACTTTGGTCTGCTCTTCGTCGTCGGCGAAGAAGCCGGCAGCCCGGGCGCGCGCGCCGCCAACGCGATTCCCAACCATTCGCGATACCTGATCAACGGCGAGCCGACGGAGTCAAAGCTGGCGCTCGGCTCGAAAGGCGCTTTGCGAGCCGTTCTAAAGGCAAGCGGCCGCGCGGCTCATTCGGCTTATCCCGAGATGGGCGAGTCGGCGATCGAGAAGCTGCTCGATGTGCTCGACGACCTTCGGCGACTTGAGCTTCCGCGTGACAAGACGCTCGGTGCTACTACGATGAACATCGGAATGATCAAAGGCGGCGTCGCGGGCAACGTCGTCCCGCCCGAAGCAGAAGCCGAGTTGATGTTCCGCGTGGTCGCCAGCACGGACTCGCTCAAGCAGGTTGTTCGAGACACCGTGGCCGCGCGCGTTGAAGTCCAGTACACGTTCGCGTGCGACCCGGTTTTCACAGAGCGGCTGGACGGTTTTGAGACGGCGGTCGTCGCATTCACGACGGATATCCCACTGCTGACGAACTGGGGCAAGCCGTTGCTGTTCGGCCCAGGATCGATACTCGATGCACACACACCCCACGAAAAAATCTCGAAGAGGGAACTCCTGGGGGCCGTCGAGGCTTACAAACAAATGGTGCTGCGATTGAAAGCCGACGGTTGATGGCTGTATGTTTTCTTTGCGGGTTGGCGTCTTCGTTTTTATTGGGTTCGCGCAAAAGCCCGCAGAGACTCGCAAAGGACGCAAAAGACGCGAAGGTCGAGTTGCTATGGCGGAGAGGATTCCAGTCGGAGTACTGGGCGCGACAGGCGCCGTCGGACAGAAGTTCGTTACTCTGCTTGAGAACCACCCCTGGTTCGAGTTAACCGAGCTTGCCGCGTCGGATCGCTCCGCGGGCAAGAGCTACAAAGACGCAACCGTCTGGCGGCAATACAAGCCGATTCCTGAGCGCTTGAAAGACCGAACCGTAAAGCCCTGTGACCCGGCACTCGATTGCCGCGTGGTTTTCTCAGGACTGGACTCTTCAGTCGCCGGCGAAGTAGAAGAGAGCTTCGCGCGAGCGGGCCACCTCGTTCTGAGCAATTCCAAGAACCATCGCATGGATGAGGACGTCCCGCTGCTGATTCCCGAGGTCAACCCGGATCACCTGGATCTGATTAAAGTCCAGCGCGAACTTCGCGGCTGGTCCGGCGCTATCGTGACGAATCCGAACTGCTCGACAATCGGGCTGGTGATGGCGCTTGCTCCAATTCATCGCGCCTTCGGTGTGAAGCGAGTGATCGTCGCAACTATGCAAGCTCTATCAGGCGCAGGCTACCCCGGGCATTCGGCGATTGATATGCTCGGCAATGTGATTCCGTTCATCAGCGGCGAAGAAGATAAAGTCGAGACGGAGCCACTCAAGATAATGGGCGCGCTCGACGGCGACAGGATTCGGTTTGCTGACTGCCGCATTAGCGCGCATACCAATCGGGTCTTCGTCGAAGACGGTCACATGGAATGCGTTTCGCTCGAACTCGACAAGAAGGCTACGCCCGATGACGTCGCAGATGTGCTCGCCCGGTTCAGCTCGCTGCCTCAAGAGTTGAAGCTGCCTTCCGCGCCTGAACGCCCGGTGATCGTTACTGATGAGAAGGACCGCCCGCAGCCGCGTTTCGATCGCGACGCCGGAAACGGCATGAGCGCCGTGGTCGGCCGTATTCGCGAATGCCCGGTGTTTGACATTCGGTTAGTCGTTCTCTCGCACAACACGATTCGCGGAGCGGCGGGAGCTGCAATCCTCAATGCCGAGTTGATGAAGGCGAAGGGACTCTTAGAATAACGGTTCAGGGTTCAGGGTTCAGGGTTCGGGGTTCAGGGTTTCTGGTCTATGGTTTCTAGTTCAGTCTGGTGATCAAAAACCAGAACGGAGACGCCAGAAACCATAAACCAGAAACCCGGAACCCTGAACCCTGAACCACGAACCCGGAACTCTGATCCACGAACCCTGAACCACGAACCCGGAACCTGCCTATGATAGTAATGAAATTCGGCGGCACCTCGGTTGAAGACGCGCCTTCAATCGAGCGCGTGGCTGAGATCATTCGCGCGCGGCTCAGCCTCAAACCCATCGTCGTTGTATCGGCGATGGGGAAGACCACCCGCAAGCTGCTTCAGGCTGCGGAAGCTTCCGCCAGCGGCGACAATCGAACAACCCTCGGTATCGTCGCCGATCTGAAGACTCGTCATATGAGCGAAGCTCGCCGGCTCGTGAAAAGCTCGGACGGCCGCGAAGTCTTCTCGCTCATCGACAAACACTTCGACGAGTTGAAGAAATTGCTCGAGGGCCTCGCGATACTCGGCGAAGTGCCGCCGCGCGGGCTCGACAAGATACTTGCTTATGGCGAACTGCTCTCGTCGGCGGTGTTGACCGATGCGCTTTCGGAGAGAGGCATTCCAGCGCGCTTATTCGATGCGCGTGAGCTGATCAAGACCGATGATCGTTACGGTTCGGCGTCGCCGCTGTTCGAAGACACCAACAAGAGGATTCGCGCAACGATCGGACAGGTTGTCGAAGAGGGCGCGGTGCCTGTCATACAAGGCTTCATCGGTTCATCGCGCGATGGAGCTACGACAACGCTCGGATTCGAGGGATCGGACTACACCGCTACGATAATTGGCGCGGCACTCGATGCAGAAGACATTCAGATCTGGAAAGACGTTGCAGGGCTGATGACCGCGGACCCGGCGATCTTCTCCGGCGCGCGAACGGTCAAAAGTTGTTCTTTCGCGGAAGCGGCCGACCTGACTTACTTCGGCGCAAAGGTGCTTCACCCCAAGGCCATTCATCCGGCCGCCAGAAAAAACATTCCCGTTCACATCTACAACTCGAAGCAGCCGGAAGCGGTTGGCACGACGATCACATCGGACGCGGTGCAGTGCGCGAACCCGATCAAGTCCATAGCATACAAACGCCCGGTGACCATCATTGACGCGACCGCGTCGGCGAGCGCGGACGGGTCGCGCTTCATTTCGGCGCACAATCTGCTGAGCGCGTTTCTCGACGTTCTTGCGAAGCGCCGTATCGAGCCGCTGATCAGTTCAGTCTCAGCCTCGAATGTCGTGGTTGCAATTGATTCTAGAGATCTTCGCCACGGCGGCCGCGACTTGATAGAAGCGATTGCGGACTACGGCGCCGCGATAGCCGAGCCCAATCGCGCAATCGTTTCGCTGGTTGGCGACGGGCTTCGAAGCGACCCGCAGCTTGTCAGCCGGGTGTTCAAAGCAATTGACGAGATTGAGTTGGGAGTGATCTTGAAGGGGTCGTCTCCTCTCACGATGAGCTTCGTCGTCGCCGAAGCGGACGTCGAAACGGTGATTGCCAGGCTGCACGAGGAGTTTTTCCGCCAGCTTGACCCTCGGGTCTTCGCATGACCTTGCGAACCCTTTCGGCACCGAACGTTCATTTCAGCCCGTCAGTTCAGACTAGGCAGTTTCCCGCATCAACGATTAGAATCTGTTCTTCATAAGGGAAAAGTGTTTAACGTTCAGATGTTGATATTAGAGCGAATCAAGTTGGCGCGTATTGTTGCGTTCGCGGCGTTGCTGTCACTGCTCGCCTATTCGCCGGCGGCAACCTCCGCGCCGGCAGTGAAGAATTCCTGGCGGGGCATAACTCCTCTTCGTTCCTCCTCTGAAGACGTGGCTCGGCTAATCGGCGCCGAACCCGATTCTACCGAAGCGATGCTGAGCGGCCCGTTCAAAGTTGAAGGCGGCGAGGTGACCTTCTCATACCTGACGACGAGTCTTGCGAAGATCTACCGAGCGCCTCGTTCGATGGTCGGCAAAGTCTTCACGATATACTTCGAGCCTGGCGCCCCGATGTCGCGCGCCGACTTAACGCTCGCGCCGGGCTTCAAACGCTGCGTCGAAGAGCGCGACAGGACCTTCTACTACTTCGTGAGCGATACCGGCGTGGCGTACCGGTTCTCGCGCGACAGCGACCGCTTGCAAACGATCATCTATCAGCCTTCGCGCGCCGAGGTGCGAAGCCTGGCAGTAAATACTGAGTGTGTGTTTTAGTCATTAGTCAGTAGTCCGTAGTCAGTAGTCCGTAGTTTCGACGCAGGAGACAATGGACTACTGACCACGGACTATTGAGTACGGACCACCGAGCACTGACTACTGACTACGGACCACGGACTACGGACTACGGACTATTCATGAAGCTTGCCTTGTTTGGCTACGGGAAGATGGGGCGGATAATCGAGCAGGCGGCGACGCGCGCCGGCGTCGAGGTGGTTTGCGTGATCGACCCGGTCGCCGGCTCGCGCGGCAAGCTGAGTGACGCCGATGTGTGCGTGGATTTCACAGAGCCGAGCGCGGCGATCGAAAACATCAAAACGGCCGCCGCCGCCCGAGTCGCGATGGTTGTCGGCACAACAGGATGGTACGACCGGTTGGAAGAAGCTCGAAGCCTGGTTGAGGAGAGCGGCATCGGGTTTGTCTACGGCTCGAACTTTAGCGTCGGCGTAAATCTGATGTTCAAGATCACCCGGTATGCGGCTGAACTGTTCAGCGCCTTCCCTTCGCACGATCCGTTTATCGAAGAAGCGCATCACAAGTTCAAGAAAGACGCTCCGTCGGGCACGGCAATTGTTTTGAAGCGCATAGTCGAGGCGGAGTATGATCGCGAAGTCCCGACCTCGAGCACGCGCGCCGGCTACATACCGGGCAGACACACTGTAGGCTTCGATTCCGAGGCTGACACGTTGGCGATCAACCACACCGCGCGCAGCCGGGCGGGGTTCGCGGAAGGCGCTCTGCTCGCTGCGAATTGGATCATGGGACGGAAAGGCTTCTACGAGTTTTCAGAGATCATTGACGAGCAACTGAAAACGAAACCATCAAAGCGTTAACCCACAAGAGGCTTGCGCACATCTCCGATTGAGTCTTTGAAGGGGTCGCTTCGGAGAGGAACCATGGCTGACATTTCAAACTTGAAGGGCTGCGGAACGGCGCTGGTCACGCCGTTCAAAGAAGACCTCTCGATCGACGAGGAGGCGTTGCGGCGCTTCGTCGATTTTCAGATCGCCGGCGGCATTGATTTTCTCGTGCCTTGCGGGACAACCGGAGAGAGCGTGACTCTAAGCGATGCAGAGCAGCGGCGCGTTGTTGAGATCGTCCTTCAGCAAGCCCTCGGCCGCGTGCCGGTGATTGGCGGCGCCGGTGGCAACAACACGGCTCACGTGATCGCGCTTGCGCGCGACTACGAGCGCATGGGCGTTCAAGGCTTGCTTTCGGTATCGCCGTATTACAACAAGCCGATGCAGGAAGGACTCTATCAGCATTTCAAAGCAATCGCCGATTCAACCTCGCTTCCGATCATCGTCTACAACGTTCCGCCGCGAACGAACGTGAACATTCTGCCCGACACCATCGCGCGCCTTGCGGAAATATCGAACATCGTTGGGGTCAAAGAAGCTTCGGGGGATATCTCGCAGATCGCCGAGATCATTACCCGCGTGCCGCCAGAGTTCAAAGTGCTTTCGGGAGACGACTCGATGACGTTGCCGTTGATTGCGCTGGGCGGAGTGGGATTGATCTCCGTGGCGTCTAACGAAGCGCCAGGCAAGATGGCCGCGCTAACCCGCGCGTGTCTGGAAAACAACTGGGACGAAGCGCGACGCTTCAACCGCGAGATGTTCGCGCTGATGAAGGCGAACTTCATCGAGACTAGCCCCGGACCGGTGAAAGCGGCGCTTGCGATGATGGGCAAGGTCAAAGAGGTTTATCGCTTGCCGATGGTGCCCGTGAAGCCCGAGACGAGAGAGAAGCTGCGAGCGGTGCTGGTCGAGTTGAACTTAGTCCTGGCCGGCGATTGATTTATGCAAGTGTGTGATTGATAATCAGCCAATGACTCGCGTAAGCATAGAGCAAATAAAGAGCGATCTTGCCGCATACCTCCAGCGGGTCGAGGATGGAGAGACGCTTCTAGTTATGCGCTCAGACAAACCAGTCGCGGAACTCAGGCCGGTCGCGAAGGAATCTGCGCGCCAAAGACGTCCTTTCGGGCTCTGCGCCGGCGAGTTTACAGTTCCAGATGACTTTGACGCACCGCTGCCTGAAGAGATACTTGCCGACTTTGAGGGAAGATGAGGCTTCTCTTAGACACTCATATCTTCCTGTGGCACATACGAATAACGTCCTGAGGCGATGACATCCGTTATGGAGCTAGCGGAAAAGATTCAACAACTCTTCGACCATCCACCCGACGAGTTCACCGATGAACATCGCGCGGTGTTCAACGAGTTCAAACGGAAACTCAACTCCGGCGAAGTGCGCGCCGCCGAAAAAGTCGAGGGCCACTGGAAGGTCAACGCCTGGGTGAAGCGCGGCATTCTGCTCGGCTTCCGAATGGGGCGCATAGAAAACTTCTCGATCAACAATCAATTCCGCTTCTACGACAAAGACACTTATCCGTTGCGCCGCTTCGTGGCTACTGACGGCATTCGCGTAGTACCCGGCGGCTCTTCGATTCGGGACGGCTGCTACATCGGCCGAGGCGTTACATGCATGCCGCCGATGTTCGTCAATGTGGGAGCCTACGTCGACGATGGAACTATGATCGACTCGCACGCGCTGGTTGGTTCATGTGCGCAGATAGGCAAGCGAGTGCACCTGTCGGCAGCCGCTCAGATCGGCGGCGTGCTCGAACCGATAGGCGAGCTGCCGGTCATCATCGAAGACGACGTGCTGGTCGGCGGCAACTGCGGAGTGTATGAAGGCACGATCGTTCGCGAGCGAGTGGTGCTTGCATCAGGGACGATCTTGACCGGCGGTACTCCGGTGTATGACCTTGTGAACGATCAGTTTTATCGCAAGACGGCCGACGCTCCTCTTGAGATTCCCGCGGGCGCCGTCGTCGTGGCGGGCTCTCGCGCGATCACTAAGGGGCGTGGTCCGGAGCTGGGGCTTTCGATTTATACGCCGGTCATTGTGAAGTACAGAGACGAGAAGACCGATGCTTCAGTCCGGCTCGAGGATTATTTAAGGTAGGCTTGAGTATTATTTGCGATAGGCTTGAGGATCATTTTGGTAGGTCAGAAAGAACAGTCGCAACGGAAAGAGCGTTGAGAAGGATCACAGGTTGGGAAGGGTGGTTTACCCCCGCTCTTCATGGGATCAAATGCAGAATCCGGGAGCGGGGGTAAACCACCCTTCCCAACCTGTGATCCTGCACTGTGTTCCCTATTCGCGACTCTGACTTCAGACTTCTGACTTTCGACCAGCGATGTTCATACCAGCGGAGCGACTTCAAAACATTCGCAAGAGCGCCACCCGAGTGCTCTACGACAGCGCGCCGCCCGGCTCGATCAACCTCGGATTGGGCGAGCCCGATTTTCGCACCCCGGAAGTCGTCCGCCGCGAAGCGATTCGCGTCATTCAAGAAGACCAAATCGGATATACGACGAACGCGGGTATCCTCGCGCTGCGCGAGAAGATTGCCCAGTACCACAGCGAAGCTCTGCCTTCACCGTTCACCGCAAAATCGGTCTGCGTCACCACCGGCGCCGAAGAAGCTTTGTTCGCCGTGATGATGGCGATCCTCGGGCCGGGGGATGAGGCGCTGCTGCCCGATCCCGGCTACATCGCTTATCCGGCGATTGCCCAGATCGCCGGCGCTGATGTGCGTTACTACACGACTCCGGCCGCGGGCGGGTTCGTGTTCGACCGCGCGAGTTTCGAAGCCGCGATGACTGACAAGACAAAGCTGGTTGTTATCAACTCACCGGCAAACCCAACCAGCCGCGTGATCTCGCGCGACGATCTGGGCTTCATAGCCGAGCGGCTCTCTCGATCGAACGCATACTTGCTCGCGGACGAAATCTATCGCGACATCTACATCGACGAGCGTCCGGCAGCCGTCTCAGAGTTCTGCGACAGAACGATCATCGTCTCAGGGCTCTCAAAAATGATGAGCATGACCGGTTGGCGATTGGGCTGGGCGGCCGGGCCTGAAGATGTGATCGGCCACGTCACCGTGATGCACCAATATGTTTCGACCTGCGCGTCGGCAGTGACACAAAAGGCCGCGCTCGCCGCGTTCACCGACGAGGGACGCAAAGCAACAAGCACGATGCGCGACGAGCTTCGGCGGCGGCGAGATGTTATGGCGCGCGCCATCGAGCGAGACGTTCAGCTTCCGTACATCCAGGGCGAAGGCGCGTACTACATCATGCTTGACGTGTCGCGACACGGACCCTCGATGAATACGGCTATGGCGTTGCTCGATGACCGAGTGATCACCGTGCCCGGCTCAGCATTCGGCTCCGCAGGCGAAGGCTTCTTAAGGCTGTCGTTTTCAATCGAGGCGCCGTTAATCGAAGAAGGCATCCGGCGCATTGCAAAAGGTCTCGGCAAGAGATAGAAAGCAGATCGCACGGTTGGTACGGATCATCAGAGAAACGAAAGGCAAACACATGAAGACCAGGACAACGATCGGGGCACTGCTGGCGATCCTCACTATCGCCGGCGCACAGCATGCAACGCAGGCCGAAGCCCAGGTTGACGCAGGCCAGCTAAACGGGGCGGCGTTTCGCATCGAGATTCCAGCCACGTGGAACAAAGGTCTGGTGATGTACTGTCACGGCTACGAGCTTGCCGGACTGCCGCCCTTAGACTTGAACGACCCGCAAACAAAGGCCTTCCGGGAAGTTTTCCTTTCGCGAGGCTTCGCCTTTGCGCAGTCGGCGTACAGCACGAAAGGCTGGGCGGTGAAAGAAGCCATCGAGGACACCGAAGCCTTGCGCCGCTACTTCGTCGCGAAGTACGGGCAGCCTCGCGAGACTTTCGTCACCGGACATTCGATGGGCGCGGTGATTACCATCGCGACCCTCGAACGCTATCCCGAAATCTACGACGGCGCGATGCCGATGTGCGGTCCGTTATCACCGGCGCTGGACTTCTTCGAGGATCGAGTGTTCGACATGCTGGTGACCTTCGAATATTACTTTCCCGGAACCATAGGATCACCGATCGATGTTCCGGGTGATTTCAAGTTCAGCTTCACGGGGTCGGACAAGGTTCGCGAAGCGCTCAAAGCATCGCCTGAGAAGGCAGCGATGTTCGCGAAACGCTACAACGTGACGCTCCTCGAGCTTCCTGGGGTTATGAGCTTCTGGCAAGCGATCGTCAAGGAACTGAAGCAGCGCACGACAGGCAATCCGTTTGACAATCGCAACACGATCTACAGCGGCTTCGATGATGACGTGATGGTGAACCGCGGGGTCAAGCGCTTCGCCGCCGATACAAAAGCGCGAGAGTACATCCGCCAGTACTACACGCCGACGGGCCGCATTGCCGATCCGGTGCTGACAGTGCACACAACCTACGATCAGTTGGTGCCCGCGCGCGATGTGGCGTATTACGACGTGACCTCGGGCGCCGCCGGCACCGCCGATTTCTTCGTCGCAAAGTTCGTAGTCGCCAGAGGGCACTGCAGCATCAGCCCTGCCAGGACCGGGGCCGCTTTTGACGCTCTCCTGGCGTGGGTGCGCGACCACAAGCGCCCTTCTTCGGGTGAGATTCAGTGAGTGATGCGTGATGCGTGACGCGCGTGATGCGTTGTGCGTGAAACGTGATGCGTGACCGGACAGTCGAGACGATTCATGTTGCTCCGGTCACGCATCACGCATCACGTTTCACGCATAACGCATCGTTTCACGCGTCTTGTCCCGCCTATCCCCGCCGAAACGGCATCTGTTAGACTTTCGTTTCCACCATATGGAAACGAAATCAAGACTCAAGCGCGTCGCGATCCACATTGCCGGCTGGGGCTTCATACTTCTCGGCATCGTTGGTCTTGTCCTGCCGATACTTCAGGGCATTCTATTCATACTAGTAGGCCTCTTGATCTTGTCGAGCGTTTCGCCGTGGGCCGCCCGGTTGCTTGATCGAATCAGAAAGCGGTTTCCGCGGATAAGCAACCAGTTCGACCAGGCGAAGTCCAAGGCGAAAGCGGTGCAAGCCCGGATATCCGCGAGGTTCGATGGGGCGAAATCGAAGGCGAAGGGTGCTCACGCTAAAATCTTCAGGAAGAAGCCAGGGAGGGGCGCCACGGCGGGACGCCCGTAAAAGTTCATAACCTTTCGAGCGACTGAGTACCAGTTGCCAAGGAGGACTCGTGATTCGGAATGCCGCTCTTCTCAGCTTTATTCTCCTGACTGCTTCCGCCGCCTTTGCTCAAGTGGTTTCATCCAGCGATGCTGCGAAAAAGCTTCACGCGCTGTTTGAAGACGACTGGCAGTGGAGCCTGGAACAGTATCCCGAAAGCGCGACGCTGCTGGGAGACAATCGCTACAACGATCGGCTTACCGATTTTTCATTCGAGGCAATCGAGCGGCGCAAAGCGCACGAGCGAGAGATGCTCGATCGAATTCAGAAGCTTGAACGGTCCCAATTCGCCGGACAGGACGTCATCTCATACGACCTGTTCCTTCTGGACAAGAAGCTCAACGTCGAAGGTCAACGCTTCCCCGCCGAATACATGCCGATCGATCAAATGAACGGCGTGCAGATAACTCTCGGTCAACTCGCCGGTTCAACACCGTTCCGCAACGCGAAGGACTACGAAAAGTATCTTGCGCGGTTGGCGGCGTTTCCGAGACAGATTGACCAGTTGATCGCGCTGATGAAACGGGGCATCGAGACGAAATGGGTCCCGCCCGCGGCGCCTCTTCGATCTGTCCCCGCTCAAATCGAAGGTCAGATCACGGACGATCCAACAAAGAGTCCTCTGTTCAACCCGTTGGCTCGCTTTCCCAATGACATTCCCGCGGCCGAGCGCGCGAGGCTCAGCGAGTCCGGCAAGAGAGTGATCGGCGAATCGCTGACACCGGCGTTGAAGAAGCTGGATGCGTTTTTCAAAGAGACTTATCTGCCCGCTTGCCGTAAGGACATCGGCGCTTCATCGCTCCCTGGTGGCGAAGCGTTCTATCAGTACGCGATTCGCCGGCACACAACGACCAGTCTGACGGCGAGGGAGATTCACGAGATCGGAAAGCGCGAGGTCGCTCGCATTCGAAGGGAGATGGAAGCGATCATTCTTCACGCCGGATTCAAAGGATCGTTTCAGGAGTTTCTGACATTTCTTCGAACCGATCCACGCTTCTACTACACGAAGCCTGAGGACCTGGTAGCCGGGTACAGCTACATCGCGAAACAGGCGGACGGTAAATTGCCTCAGCTTTTCGCCGAGCTTCCGCGAACGCCGTACGGGGTGAGAGTGATTCCCGACTACGAAGCGCCCGCGCAGACGACGGCTTACTATCAGCCGGGCGCGGCCGACGGGTCGCGCGCCGGCGTTTTCATGATCAACACCTACAAGCTGAATATGCGGCCGAAGTACGAAATGGAAGCGCTGACGCTGCACGAATCGGTGCCGGGCCATCATCTGCAGATCGCTCGCGCGCAGGAGCTGAAGGGGTTGCCTGATTTTCGCCGCAACGCCCTCTACACGGCATACGTCGAGGGCTGGGGATTGTACGCCGAGAGTCTCGGCGGCGAGATGGGCCTCTACGCCGATTCTTATTCGAAGTTCGGGCAACTGACCTATGAGATGTGGCGCGCTTGCCGGCTGGTCGTCGATACGGGCATGCACGCGCTTGGTTGGGGCCGTCAGCAGGCGATTGACATGATGAAAGAGAACACGGCCAAGACGGAAAACGATATAGTCGTCGAAGTCGATCGCTACATCGTTTGGCCTGGCCAGGCGCTCGCTTACAAGATGGGCGAGTTGAAGATCAAGGAACTTCGGGCCAAGGCAAAGCGGGAACTTGGCGAGCGATTCGATGTTAGAACATTTCATAATGCAGTGCTTGACGACGGAGCGCTGACGCTGGACTTGCTGGAGTCGCGCGTCGATGAATGGATCGCGGCGCAGAAGAGGAAGGAATAAAATGAACACGCACAGTTTGCGAACCGTCCCGGCTGGTCGAGGGCTGGCACTGTTTGTTCTTCTCAATCTGATCGGGTGCTCGAGCACCACTCATTCGGACGTGGCGAACGTGGCGAACGTGGCGAACAACAATCAGCCTTCTAACAGGGACACTGCTATGGAAGACCAAAAGAAACCTGCCGGCGACGACGTGGACACCCGGCTTGTGTCAGCCAACACGAGATTCGGGTTCAAGCTGTTTGCAGAGATCGCGAAACAAGACGCCGGCAAGAACGTGTTTGTTTCACCCGCAAGCGTCGCGTCCGCGCTCGCGATGACCTACATCGGCGCGGTGGGCGAAACGAAAGAGGCGATGGCTCGCGTGCTCGAAACTCAGGGGATGACTCACGCCGAATTGAATCAAGCCTACGCTCAGTTGAAGGCAGCTCTCGAGAGTCCGGACCCAAACGTCCAACTGAGCATCGCCAACTCGCTCTGGGCAAAGAAAGGCATCACGTTCAACCCTGACTTCCTTCAGAGGAACAAGCAGTTTTACGGCGCTGAAGTGACTGCGCTCGACTTCGGCGATCCCGGTGCAGCCAAAACGATCAACTCGTGGGTTGCCGACAAGACAAAAGGTAAGATCGACAAGATCGTCGACAACATCGATCCGCAGTCCATTCTATTCCTCATCAACGCGATTTACTTCAAAGGGAAATGGGCTGACGAGTTCGACAAGGCGAAGACCAGAGAAGAGGCTTTCACAACCGCCGGCGGCCAGCAGAAGCGTCATCCGATGATGCATCAGTCGGGCAAATACCGCTATAGCGAAGGCAAAGACTTCCAGGCGGTCAGCCTGCCCTATGCCGCCGGCCGCGTAAGCATGTACATCTTCCTTCCCGCGAAAGAGACGAGCCTGGTCGAGTTTCAAAAGAACCTGACCCCGGCGACCTGGGAAGCGTGGATGAAAGAGTTCCGGGAGACGCCCGGTGAAATTGCGGTGCCGCGCTTCAAGATCGAGTACGAAATCGGGCTCAACGACGCGCTGAAAGCTCTGGGGATGGGAGTCGCGTTCGATCCCGATCGCGCGAACTTCACCGGGATTGTTCAGGGCGCCCAAAACGCTTTTATCAGCCGGGTCAAGCACAAGACCTTCGCGGAGGTAAACGAGGAAGGCACAGAAGCGGCGGCGGTGACTTCGGTTGAGATGAGCGTGACTTCGGCGATGCGGCCACAAAAGAGTTTTCGGATGATAGTCGATCGCCCGTTCTTCTGCGCGATCAGGGACAATAAGACCGGCACGGTCTTGTTCGTGGGCTCGATCACCGACCCGATTTAGCATGCGCAGTTCATATGGACTGCGGCGGCACCTTGCTACACTTCGCTCGGGCGACACCTACGACGCCGCTTTTGCTTCGCAGGCGAGACGGTCCGCTTTCAAAGAGCGATTCAGAGCCAGCTCAGCGGGGCAAGCCCACCAACTGTGAATCAACCTTCCGAAACATTCTTCGCTGCAGTTGGCGATGTTCACGGGCATCATCACCAAATGGTCCGCCTGATCCGCGACTGGGAATCGCAGACCGACAACGAAATCGCATTCGTGCTTCAGGTCGGCGACTTCGAACCCCACCGGGACGATGCGGATCTCGAGACCATGGCTGCGCCGGCCAAGTATAAAATCCTCGGTGACTTTCCGGATTTCTACTCGAGCAAGTCTGATTTTCCGTGGCTCATTTACTTCATCGGAGGCAATCACGAGCCTTATGGCTTTCTCGACCTGACGACGGAAGGCGGGCGGATCGCGGAAAACTGCTTCTACATGGGCCGGGTTGGCGCGGCCGATGTTCATGGGCTCAAAGTCGTCGGGCTGTCAGGCGTCTACAGCGAAAACAAGTTCACGGAAGCGCGGCCCCCCGCAGCGGATTTCAAAAGCGCAGTGGATTTCAAAAGAAGGTCAAACAAGGACTACATCTACTTCACCAAAGACGACGTGGATCGCGCGCTTGATTACGGCAGCGCTGATATCTTGCTCTTGCATGACTGGCCGGCCGGCATCATCGCCGAAGCGGACCGAGGCCTGTTCCACCAGCAACGGCGCAGCATCAACTACCACAGCGTCGGCAACGAATATGCGCGAATCCTGGTAGAGCTCCTCTCACCGCGGCTGGTCTTGTGCGGGCACATGCACAAGAAGTATCGCAACCGAATCACGTTGAGATCCGGAGCCCTTATCGATGTCTGCTGCCTTTCCAACGTCCAACAAGGGCAGGATTCAGTTGCGTTCTTTCGGATTGGCGAAGACGGCGCGATTTCAGAGATCACCGGCTAGGGCTCGTCACGGCTGGTTCATCAGACGCTAAGCCTGGCCTCTCTTTTACAACTACGCATCGTGGGCGTTTTGGCTTACGTCATGTAGAATGGCTTCAAATTTCTTATCAAGGAATCGGACGGCTAAGTCGATGGACCTAGTGTTATATCCCAGAGCTGCCCAGGGCGATCGAATTCGAGTGTGGATCGGGGCATTCCAGGCAACTGCAGCGCCCGCATTGTCGTGGTTCCTGGATGGCGTCGCGACGCAGCCGGTCGCCTTAAGGCCGATCTCGAGCGCGCGCCCGGACGAGTTACTACCCGAGAATCCCGAAACGATCCCGAGGGTTTTCACAGGCGTCTACGAGTTCACCGGTCTTGCGCCGGACAGCTTCCACAGAATTTCCGTTGAAGCCGATGGAGTCGCGGGCAGGCTTGATACGCGAACCCTGCCGAATTCTGTGCCGGCGGAAATCGACCGATGGTTCAACGTGCTTCTGGTCTCCTGCCATCACGCGGCTGAAGACCGCGGCGGGCTTTCCGGAATCATCGTTTCTAAATTGAAAGCTGTAAGCGAACCCCACCTGACAATTCTCGCCGGCGATCAGGTTTATCTAGGTCGCACGCGTTCCTTTTGAAAACAGCGAAGAATGTTACTGCGAGTCCGGTGTACGAGATCTCGCTTGAGCCGCAGGCAGGATTCGGATTTCCGACTCCCACGAACGGAGTTCAGAAGGGCAAGCTCAGCCACTATCGGGATCCTGCCCGGTATCCTAACATCGCGACGCTGGGTGTTCCCGTCCCGGAATAAGAAGTGCTCAAGGCGCTCGAGCGTTTTCAGATGCAACGCGCGGTGCTCGACGCGGTTGACCTGGTGGTGAGGTGGCTGGCGTTCGCGTGGGGCGTAGCGCACAACGGCAACCCGTTGCTGGACGGCCAGGGCATTCCTTCAGCCGCCGTGCTTGAAATAGTCTTCGGCGCCGCGGGCTTCGACCTTACGCCTGGGCTTGAAAGCCGCTCGAGTTGCCCTGAAGCCATCTGGCAAGCGGCGAAGTGGTGGCACGAGTACTACCAGCGCGATCAGGGCGCGGCGCTCACCGGCGCATACTACACTCCACACTCGATCTTTGAAGAATAAGACGGCAACGGCCGAGCCCAAAAACCAACGAAAAAGCAACCTGGCCAGAAAGCTTGGCACTCCCGCCTGAAAAGTCGATCCATCTTAGGTCGGGGCATACACATTCTGCTGCTGATACCGGCTTCTAGCTCTAAGCGGCGTCTGTCGCTCTAAGCGGCGTCTTGACAATTTAACGCCCTTGACAACACTTTGGTGGATTTCGTAAGATCCCGCTAGTGGATAGCGGGTTTCCGCTATCGGCGCCACGTCTCCTTGAGACGGGGCGCTTTCAGTTTTTAGGGGGTAACGCCGCACTTGACTCGGTGCGCATCGATTCTTTCCCTGATGTCGGAGTCCGGAAAAATCTTCACACCAAACTTACCCATAAGGCCGTCTCCTCGAAAATAAATTTTCTTGCTAAATAGATCCCAGCGCTTCGGAGTATCAACGCACTCACTGCGAATCCACTCGAACAAGTCGCGTGCGAACATATCAGCAATTTCCATAGGGTCAGAACCGCTCTTAGGCCTAAACGTCAATCCGGGTTCAAGCCATAATCGAAAGGAATTACCGGCCACCCACTGGGAGCCATCCACAAGCACTCTCGCATACTCTAGCTGATGGGTAGCATCCTCTAAGGTGCCCTGACTCTCGAAGATTACGCTAGACAGTCGTGGGGTGCTTTGAGAAGACAAGAAATCAACATACCGTTCAAGCAACAGCGTAATCGCGAGCGCGTAAACGTCAGTCGGAAGATAAGGATCTAAGCCTACGTCGACGAACTGCCGCTGGAACGCTTCTTTGCGTACGCCAACGCCAAACACTTGAAAGTCCGTTGTCTCCAACAGGTTTTCAATTGCCCTGTCGAATTTTTCTTGTCGCGCTATATCATTCCCAAATGCAAACCAATCTCTTCGCTCGCGCATTTGTGGTTCGTGAAGGGTAATGTCAGTTTTCCTGAAAAACTGTAGCTTTATCTCATCTGCTGCTGCCTTATAGTCATCAGTCTTTTCTTCCGCAATAGTAATCCCGGCAAGTGAAAAATACGTCGGCCGGGGTGGTAAGGGGTGTTCCGGGTTCGATTTGCCACCTTCGTCAATATGTAGCACGCTTCGGGGGCGTTCGGCGAGAATCGAACGACGTGTGGCGGTCTTGAACCGGTTCCGCTTTTCAATTCGTCCGTAGCTCCGCTGGAGCTCGATTGTCTCTTGCCTCGCTATTTCTTTAACCAGTTCGGTGCAAGGCTTCGTTTCGCCATTCGCTCGCTTCAAGAGCACTTCTAAAGTGCGAGCCACTGTACCGGCTTCGGCCAGCAACAAAGCGCGTTGCCTCGCCAGCCGTCTGCCTTTGGGATCGCCTGGCGGCTTTAAGGAGTCTGACATAACCGGCAATATAACACAGCGACGTGCGTAGGCACATGCCGACTATCGCAGGATTCCTTACTTTGAAAGTGAGCGATAGACTAACGGCTTTTGGGGCAAAATCACCATTTGCCAAGATGTCGAGAATCGCTGTTACTTCTACTTTGGGATACTTTTTGGCAAGGTCGGCGGCAACCTATCTTAGGGGGTGTCCGGGCTTCAGCCGAGTCTTGAGAAGAACGTTACCACTGGTCCCTATAGAACAGGTCTTCATAACTCTCGCGGCGGCGAATGACTCTCACTTCGCCTGATTCTTTCACCATCACCGCTGAAGGTATCGGACGGCCGTTGTATTGCGAGGCTTGATCGAGCGCGTAGGCTCCGGTGTTCAGCAACGCAAGCAGCTCCCCTGCGCCTGTACCCTCCGGCAGCAACCGGTAGTTTGGAAGCCGCGTCCCCTGCTCGATGTCAAAGTAGACATCTCCCGAATCGCATAAGGGACCGGCCACCTTGTAAGGAGTACCGTGTTCGTCACTGGCACGCGAGGCCGAGATCAGGTGGTAATACCATTTGTACATAGCCTGCGAAAGCACAAGCGAGTAGCCGGCATCGGTAAGGAGCCACGTATCGCCCGTCTCCGGTCTTTGCTTGACGTTGCACACTCGCGTGAGCACGAGTCCGGTGTCGCCCACGATCCGGCGTCCAGGCTCGAACACGATGGTCACGCCTTCAAGCAATCCTGTTTCGTGTTCAACGCGAGCCTCTGTGAAAGCCGCCTCGAGCACTGTTCGCGGGTCAAGCTCAGCTCGAAGCATCTGCCGCTCGCGCTCTTCGATATCAGCGGCCATTGGATTGTCCGACAGGTAATTTACCGGAAGCCCGCCTCCGATATTGACGTGACTCAATCGATGGCCGGTCTTTTTGTAGAGATCGACCAGGAACGTCCACATCTCGGCGAACGCTCGCGCGAACGGGTGTGCGTCGGGCGTTTGTGACCCCACGTGAATGTGCACGCCTGCGAGGTTGATCGAGTCTTTCGCTTCAAGCGCGCGCTTGAATGCTTCTTCGATCTGCGAAGGCGAGAGACCAAACTTCGAAGATAGCAGCCCGGTCTGGAGCCCAATGTGCGAGCGGGTAATTATCTCGGGCACGATGCGGATCGCGACGTTGGCGCGCTTCTGAATCGAGCGAGCGACTCGCGCGACCTGATCGAGTTCGTAAAGCGAATCGATGTTGATCGCCAGTATGCCGTACTCGATAGCATCGCGAATCTCCTCGTCGGTCTTCGACACGCCGTTGAACACTATTTGATCGGGACCGAAGCCGATGGTCTTCGCTTTGAACAGCTCGCCGCCGGAGTTGACCTCGATGTCACCGCCCGCCCGGCGCACCGCGTCGAGAACCGCCATGTTTGAGTTAGCTTTTGACGCGTAGCAGATCTTCGCTCGAGGATGGACCGCTTCAACGGCGGCTCGGAGGTTACGAACGTTCCCGGCGATACGCTTTTCCGAGAACACGTATAG